>NZ_JBHUAL010000058.1:0-41721 GCF_042789775.1 Kitasatospora sp. NPDC056800
GGGTGGTCCCGCAGCCGGCGCCGGGCGGTGGCACCCGGAGCGCGCGTGCCGAGGGCGGGTGCTCAGGCGGAGACGCCGCAGTACTGCTGCTGCTTGCCGATCGCGCGGTAGACGCAGTCGGCCGTCTCCACCAGGCGGAGGACCGCTTCGCGGTTGCGGGCGGTCTCGCGGCCGATGACCTCGTCGGGCGGGTAGAAGCCGCTGCTGCCGTTCGGGCCGGGGTACATCTCGAAGGTGTAGGCGAAGACCCGCTGGGCGCCCCACAGCCAGTCGTCGATCGCGCCGTCGGTGATGTAGAGCTCGCTGGACTGCTCGGGCGTGTAGCCGTTGGTGCCGGCCATGTCCCGGCCGATGGCGGCGAAGGTGTTGTACTCGTCGGCGGTCATGCCGGGGACGGTCTCGGCGGTGGTCCAGCCGAACGGCCAGAGCACCAGTTCGCTGTAGGTGTGGAAGTCGATGGCGGCGGTGATCTGCTGCTTGCCGCCGACGACCCGGCTGCGGACGAAGTCGGCGACCACCTTGGTCTCCTTGGCGGACTCCGGGGCGCTGCCCCGGTAGGTCTCGTTGGAGGTGGAGCCGGAGGAGCCGCCGCAGCACCCCCACTTGTAGTTCCAGTTGCGGTTGAGGTCGGTGCCGACGCTGTTGCTGCCGGAGTTCGGCTGGCGGTCCTTGCGCCAGCTGCGGTAGCGGCCGGTGGCGATGTCGTACTCGCCGCCGTCCGGGTTGAGGTCGGGGATCACCCAGATCTCGCGGCTGTTGACGGCGTTGGCGATGCGGCTGTCGGTGGCGTACTTGTCGCCGAACTCGTGCAGCAGGTAGAGCGCCATCTCGACGGTGAGGTGCTCGCGGGCGTGCTGGTGGGCGGTGAACAGCACCTCGGGCTCGTCCTCGTCGGTGCCGACGTTGTCGCTGATCTTCACCGCGACGATCGGCCGGCCCTCGTAGGAGGTGCCGATGACGCGCTTGCTCATGATGTCCGGGTGCGCGGCGACGACGGCGTCGATGTCGGCGGTGGCCTCGGCGTAGTTGTGGTAGCCGGAGTCGGCCGGCGGGAAGTCGTACTCCGGCCCGGCCAGGCCCGCGCCGCCTCCGTCGCCTTCGTCGCCGTAGCGGGGGCCGGGCAGCGCGACGGGCGACCAGCCGAGCGTCCGCAGCCGGGCGGCCTCGGCGGGGGTGGCGGTGACCACCACCGCGTCGGGCAGGACGGCGTCGACGGAGGCACCGGTGGCGGCGACGGCGGTGCGCTCGGCGACGGTGCGGGGGCCGTCGAGCCGGTACTGCCGCGCGCCGTCGTTGTCGGCGGCACCGATGGTGAACGGGGCGGGGGTGCCGGTGTCGGCGGCACTGGCGGTGAGCGGGGTGGCGAGGGCGAGGGCCAGCAGGACGGCGGTGGCCGCGGCGGGCTTCCCTCGGCGGGGCAGTCGCATGACTGTCCTCCTGTGGGGGTCCGTGGGGGGCGGAACGGTGGAGGAGGTTCGGCGCGCGCCAGCTTGATGGTCCGCCAGTGTCATGGGTTCGTCAAGACATCGGAAAGCCCGCGATCCGGCGACGGCCGGCACGGGCGAACCAGAAGGCCCGACGGACCCCACAGGTCGCCAACCCGCACCGGCGCCGCCGCCGGCCGCGCGCTGCCCGCGAACATGCCCGCACTCGGCAGGCCTTCATGGTCGAACGCTTCGGACACGTCAAACGCCGACCTCGGCTTGCGCTTTACGGCCCTGTTGGGGGTGGCGGGAGTGAGAGGTGATCGAGCTGACCGTCGAGGTGGGCGATGACTCTCCGGAGCTCGCGGGCACCACGAGGGGACATGCCCTGAAGCACGGTGTCGAGGACGGCACGGGCCTGCAGGGGATTGCCGCAGCAGTACTCGTGCACGTCGCCGTGCTCGTAGTGGTGCCACAGCTCGCGCGCGGACCGGTGAACGTGTTCCTTCCACATGCGCACGGCCCAGCCGACCGTGCCCGGCTCCAGGTAGTTGCGGGTGCGCTCGAGGCGGGCGATCTCGGACAGCACTCGCGGGGACAGCCCGTCGATGATGGTCTTGGTGTTCTGCTCACGGTGCCGGCGCGGAAGGCCGGCCCGGATCCGTCCTGGCCGGTTACGCGGCATGGACCTTTCGGTTTGTCGTCATGCGGCCCATGCTGCCATGGCCCCGAACGGCGCCTCGAAGGGGGTCGCCCACCCGGGGGCCGATGACAGGTCTGGGACCCGGATCGCCCAGCGGGAGGCTTCGGGCGGCGGCGGCCCGGGGATCGTGGTGAGAATCCGGTCAGGGGCGCCTGCCAGGCTGGGCCCCCGCACGTCCGACACCTCGCCAGGAGGACCGATCATGCGACGAATCCTGCTCACTGCCGCGGCCGCGGCGCTGGCCGCCGTCACCGGGCTGGCGGCCGCTCCGGCCGGCGCCGCGACCGTCCCGCCCGCCTCCGCCGCTTCCTCCGCCGGTTCCTCTGCCGCCTCCTCCGGCGCGCCCGGGGCCGTCGCCGGTCAGGGCGGGTGGGAGGCGTGGCCCACGCCGGCGTCCGACCTCCCGGCCGGCTCCCGCTGCGACTTCCCCGTGCACCTGGAGCCCGTCGTCGACGAGGGGCAGCGGCGGGTGCTGGAGTACGCCCCCGACGGCACCACCGTGCGGCGCGCCGCCTTCCGGGGCGCCCTCGTCCTGCGGATCACCAACGCGACGACCGGCGCCTCGTACGTCGCGGACGCCGGCGGCCGGGCCGTCGTCGACTACCGCCCCGACAGCTCCCAGACCTGGCACGCCCACGGCCCGGTCCTGCTCGGCGTCGGTCCGAACGGCGGCAACCTGCCCCGCGACCTCTATCTCGTCGACGGCGTCTACACCATCGACATCAGCTCCACCGGCTACAAGACGCTGACCCTCAGGCACGGCTCCGCCGAACCGCTCTGCGCGAAGCTCGCCTGACAGCCGCTGGAGCATCCCCGCCAACTCCTGCGGCTGCCCCGTCCGGCGCAGCGTGGCGCGCGCCGCGGGCGGGGGGCTGCGATCTTCGGAGGGCACCCGGTCGCCGCCCGACGGCCGGGTCCCGTCGTCCCGAGACCGTGGAGGCCCGGATGTGGCAGGCTCCTCCCGCCCCCGTCAGCCGTGAGTGGCTCCCGGTGCTGGACATGCCGGCGCCCGCCCCGCAGAACCGCTGGACGGTGCTGCTGCGCGCGCTGCTGCTGATCCCCCAGTTCGTGGTGGTCTGGGTGCTGTCGGTGGTGGCGTTCTTCGTCACCGTCGTCGGCTGGTTCGGCGCGCTGGTGCTCGGCCGGCTGCCCGGCTTCGTGGCGGACTACCTCACCGTGTTCGTCCCGTACGACACCCGCGTCACCGCGTACCTGATGCTCACCGTGGACCGCTATCCGCCGTTCCGGTTCGAGGTGCCCGAGTACCCGGTGCAGGTCGAGCTGCGGCCGGGCGAGCTGAACCGGCTGGCCGTGCTGTTCCGCATCATCCTGGTCGTCCCGGCCTCGATCGTGCAGGGCCTGGTGTACGCGGGGTGGTGGACGGTGTCGTTCGTCCTCTGGCTGGTGGTGCTGGTCCTCGGCCGGATGCCGCAGCCGTTGTACGAGGCGACGGCCGCGATCCTGCGCTACCGGGTGCGCTACACCGCCTATCTGACGATGATCTCGTCCGCCTACCCCAAGCGCCTGTTCGGCGACGAGCCGGGCAGCGAGCCTGCGGGCCCGGTCTCGGCCACCCGCCCGCTGGTCCTGGGCGGTGCCGCGCGCGGCCTGCTCGTCCTCTTCCTGCTCCTCGGGCTGGCCTCCTCGCTGACGGGCTCGATCACCGCCTCGGTGAACTCGGACGACGACGACAGCGACGACAACGACAGCACCGCCCCGACCCAGCGCGTCACCGCGCCCCTCGTGCCGGGCCCCGCCGACCGTGCTCCTCGGGGGCCGCTCGGCGAGGCGTAGCGGGTAGCGGGTAGCGGGTGACGGGTGACGGGTAGCGGGTGACGGGTAGCGGGTCGCGGGCACGCCCGATCCGGGGGCGCGTACGCACCGGCGCACCGCTGCCGCGTACGCGCCGTCTGATCGAGAAAGCAAGGTTACCGGCGGTATGTGCGCGGCTACGTTTGGCATATGACGCACTCTCGAGTCCGCCGACTCCTCGTCCGTACCGCCGGGGCCCTCGTGCTCCTGGTCGCTCCCCTCGGGGCGCAGGCCGCCGCCGCGCCCAGCCAGGCCGGGGACCAGAGAGCCATCATCACCTCCCTGAGCGACGGCGACCGCGACGTGCTGCAGCAGGCGGTGGACGCCCAGCTCGCCGCGGGCAAGGGCGGTCGGCAGACCGCCGCCAACGAGATCACCTTCCCGGACGGAGCGGTGCTGGTGCTCCCACTGCCCGGGCAGGCGCAGGCGCCGCCGTGGAGCGGCGACCACCGCCGCCGCACCGTCCGGAGCCCGGACTGGAAGCACTGCCCCACCCCGGTCAGCGAGCCGTCCTACTACTGCTTCTACTCCGACCGGAACTGGGGCGGCCGCCGGCTCCAGTTCAACCTCTTCCACGAGGACGCCGCCGTGTACTTCACCGACTACGGCTTCCGCGACCAGGCGAGCAGCTGGGTGAACACGGCGCGCGGTCTGGAGGTGATCGTGGACAACGACCCGGGCGACGGCCAGTGGCAGATGCTCTGGAAGGAGCCGGCGGAGTCGCTGTCCGCGTCGGTCGCGTACGACAACATGGCCGACCGGTTCTGGGCGGTCCGGCAGTAACGGCCGCCCCCGCCTCCGGACACCGGCCGCCCGCTACCGGCTACCGGCTACCGGCCGAGGCAGCCGAGGCCGGGGGCGAGACCGCGCCGGTGGCGACCGGCTCCGGCGTGACCGTGATGTAGGTCGGCGCCGGGGCGGTCTGCCGGGAGTCCGCCGCGAACCAGCCGGCACCGAACGCGACGATGCCGAGCAGGAGGCCCGCGAGGACCAGCGTGACGATGTGCTGTTTCATGGCCCAAGGGTAGGGGCGGACCGGCCAACTTCCTTGCAAACACGGCCCGCTGGGCATGGTAAGCGTCAATCGGCGTTGACGCTGAGGCGGCCGCCGCCCCGCTCGGCGGGACCCGCCCGGGGACCGTCGCCGCCGACTGGGAGAATCTCCGCATGACCTCCCCGCTCCACCCCGTCCGCGTCCTCCGGGTCCTCGGCGACCGCCCGTTCGCCGAGGTCGGCCGCCCCGTCCTCGCCGTGCCCGACGAGCGGCGCGGCCTGCTCGCCGTCGCGGGCGAGCGCGCGTTCGCCCGGACCGCGACGGTCGGGGTGTACGGCACGGGGGACCTCGGCTGCCGGGCCGTGCTCCGGACGCGTTTCCCGGTGCACGCGCTGGCCTTCCACCCCACCGCGCCCCTTCTCGCCGTCGGCACCGGCGCGTACGACGGCGGCTACTTCTTCGAGGGCGAGCTGCTGCTCCTCGACTGGGAGACGGGCACGACCACCTCGCTCATCGAGCACGACTTCGGCCGCAGGGTCCTCGGACTGACCTGGCTCGACGACCAGGCCCTGCGCGTGCTGATGTCACCGCCCGACGACTGGAAGGACCGGAAGGCGCACGTCGAGGGCCACGTCGCCGTCGTACGGCGGCCCGACTGGCGCACCGCCGCGCCCCGTTCGCTCACCTTCGACGACCTGGCCGGCCCCCGGGTCCCGGCCCCGCGGACCGACGGACACGAGGAGGCCCACCGGGCGCTCTCCGCCCTGAGCCCGGACTGGGAGCCCCGACGGCACGTCCTCGCCGTCGAGGAACGACCGGACGGCGCGGTCCTGGCCACCCTCGCCCGCGAGGAGGACGACGAGGAGGGCGACCAGGACGACGCCCCGGAGCAGCCCGGGGGCACCACGCTCCCCGACGGCCTGCTGCTCCGGCACCGCACCGTCCCGTACCTCGACGTGCACGACCGCCTGCGGATCCGGCGCGGGAGCCGGGACTACGTCAACCAGGCCCCGCCGCCGGGCCGTCGGGAGACGGAGCCGTACGTGCTCTCGGTGCGCTCCCCCGACGGGGCGGACCTCCAACCCCTGTTCCCGTTCTCCTGGGAGCCCGGGGAGACGCACTTCCCCGGCCCGGGCGTGGAGACCGCCGACGGCGACCTGGTGTACGCCGGCACCGTCTACAGCGGCCACGGGCTGCAGCCCGGCGGCTCGTTCGTCGTCCGCCGCTCGGGCACCGACGGCACGCCGCGCTGGGTGTTCCGGACCGACCACGTCGCCCTCGACCTCGACACCGACCCGGACACCGCCCACGTCGCCTACCGCAACGGCGAACTCCTGGCCCTCGACCTCCGCACCGGCGCCCTCCGCCGGCGCCACCGGCTGACCGTCGCCGGTGTCCCCGTCGTCCCGACCGCGCTCACCGCCACCGGGGCCGGCCGCCTGCTCGTCGGCACGGCCGACGGCCGGGTCCTGGAGTGCACGACCGGTTGGCCCTCCGGGCCCGGGGCGGCGGACCGGGAGGGCACCGTCTGAGCTTTCCTCCGGCATCGGCGAACTCCCCTTGTATAAAGGGACGGAGGGGACCGAGGAGGTCGCAGCATGCACTCGAGGGAACAGCCGCAGAAGGCCGGGCAGCCTCAGCGCGACGCGGGCCCGGCCCGGCGCCCCGGCACCGGAGCACGCTCCGAAGGGGACGCGCCCGCGCGGGGCGCCGCGGCCCTGCAGCGCACCGTCGGCAACGCGGCGACGGCGCGCATGATCGCGGAGCAGCGGGACGGCACCGGACGGGACGACCGCCGGGCGGCCGTGGGACTCCAGCGCGCACCGGGCGACCAGGCCGCCCCGCGCCGGCCCCGGGTGCAGCTGGACCAGAACAACGTGCTGAGGATCTGCGAGGCCGCCACGCCCGACGGGCAGGCCGCCTCCGGCGGACGGGCGGCCGACCTGCGGACCATCGTGTGGGAGGACCACTGGGCCGCCATCTCCGAGGTGTGCCGGAAGCACAAGTACACCATCGCCGTGCGGGAGACCGGGGAGCACTCGATCCGGCGCATCGCGGAGGGCGCCAAGCCCAAGCCGCACACCATCCTGGAGAAGTCCATCAAGCCCTCCTCCGTCCGCAAGAAGTACGGCACCGGGCCCGGGCAGGCCGAGGGCGACCCGGCGACGGTGCTGCGCTGGCTGCAGGCCCAGGACCTGAGCGGCTTCGTCGGCCACTGGAACGACCAGGGCCTGGCCGGCATCCGGATCGACCGCCCGCCCCAGTCCGTTCTGGACCTGGGCATCGTGCAGACCGGCCCCGGGGGCGAGCAGTACGTGCCGATCGACCTGCGGACACAGGACGGCGGCCCGGCGCTGACCCAGCTGAAGGCCGATCCGCACTGGAAGCGCTACCTCTACACCGGGGACTACGACCTGCACGAGGTCTACTCCGCGCAGGGCGGCACGGGCGGCGGCCAGATCCCGGAGGCCACCCCCGAGAAGGCCAAGCTGCTGGACCGGCTCAACGCCGGGATCGCCGGGACGGCCCAGGAGGGCGAGGTGGTGCGCAGCGGCAAGGTGGCCATGGAGCACGGCCGGCTGCACATGGCGGGCGGCTCCGAGTACGCCATGTTCCAGCACGGCGACCAGGCCACCTACCGGATGAACCAGTACCTGGAGGCGCTGGAGGGCGAGGTGGCCCGGCACGCGGCGCAGCTGGTGCGGGCGGTGGCCACGGAGGCCGACGAGCCGCTGGCCTGGTGCCGCATGGGGCAGTGGTACGTGACCAGGAACCGCGAGGAGCACGCCGTCCTGCGCGCCCGCTGGAAGCTGACCGTGCCGCACACCTGGGGCGCCGACGAGGTGGACCGCACCGCCCGCGGCGGCTACCGCACGGCCGGCTACATCGACTGACCGCGGAGCGGGCCGCGCCGCCGTACAGGCCGTGCCGCAGCACCGGCCGTACCGGGGCCGCGTCCCGTGCGGCGGCCCCGGCGGCCGGGCGGCCTGTCCTGACGGTCGGTCGTACGGCTGTCAGGCGGCAGTGTCAGCTGTCGGAACCGCCTCCCGTCCCGTGGCCGTCGGAGAGTTCGGCGGCGTAGCGGTCGGCGGCCTCCGCGAGCTGGTGGGTCATCCGGTCCACCTGGCTGCCGAGGTGGCCGGAGACGACGCGGTGGGCGCCGTCGAGGTCCCCGCCGAGCAGCTCGCCGGTGATCACCAGGGTGTTGTCCGGGAGCATGCGGCGTCCGGACATCCGCCGCTGGACCTCGTCCATGCCGGCGTCCGCCAGCGTCTGCCGCAGCTCCTCGGTCAGCGGGGCGAGCCAGCGGGCGCGCAGCGCGTACTCGCCGTGGTCGGCGAAGGTCGGGTGGAGCCGGGCGAGGAGCTGCGCGGGGTAATCCTCGCCGTGGTCGGCGAACTGCGGGTAGTCCTTGGCGAATTCGTCCCAGTCGACGTCGAGTCCGGTGATCTGCTCCGGGAAGACCGGCCAGTACAGGCAGTTCGGGTCGGACTGGGTGAAGACCTCCCGGAGCAGCTCGTAGGGGACCTCGGCGGTGCGCGAGAGCAGGACCGCGTCGTACAGGTCCTTGCCCTGCGGGTGGATGTCCGAGACGAGCCAGAGGATCTTCCAGGCGAGGGAGAGCTCGGGCGTGGCGCCGAGCAGCGGGCCGGTGACGCCGGGGAGCAGGTAGGGCTGCGGCGGGACGGGCAGGTGCTCGGTGAAGACGAAGTCGAGCTGGACCGACCCGCCCGGGACACCGGGGGCCGTCCACCGCAGGACGAGCCGGCGCCCGGGGACCCGGTCGTAGGTCCAGATCTCGTCGCTGACCGCCTGGTCGGCGTGCACCCGCACGGTGCCCGAGAGCCGTTCGGCGCCGGCGGCGAGCTCCCGGAACATCCGGCCAGTGCGCTCGTCGGCCAGCTCCCAGTCGGCCGGGCGGACCACGAAGTCGAGGTCGCCCGGCTCCCGCGCCTGCTCGCCGTACCAGGCGCGCAGCAGGACGCTGCCGCGCAGCACCAGGTGGTCGGCCCACGGCGAGTCGGCGACGGCGGAGAGCACGGTGGCCAGCGCCTCGCGCCGCGCGGCGAGCCAGCGTTCGGCGAGCCGCGGGTCGGCGAAGGCCGGCTCGCTGGGCCGGAGGGCCCGGGCGTACCCGGCGAGGGCGGGGTCGAAGACCGGCTGCTGGCTGACCGCCTCGTCGTCGACCGGCCGGATGGTCCTGGGCAGGTCCCGGTCCTCACGGACCTCCTCCGACGGCGGCCGCTTGGGCAGCACCACGCCCTGCCACGGTCCCCAGTTCAGGTTCTCCCACGCCACCGGCGACGGGGACTTGCCCTCGGTCATCCCTGCTCTCCTTCTCCGTCTCCGTACGGCCGGGCGCCGTGCCCGTGCTCGCTGATCCATCCCGCGTCCAGGTCCTCGTGGCTGTCCACGACGACGAACTCGCGCTCCACGGACACCACCTCACGGCCGTCGGCGGCGAGGTCCCGCAGCAGCGCCTCCAGCCGGCGGCCAGCGGTGTCCAGGCCCACCGAGCGGCACCGCTGGGTCACGAACCACTCGTACCGGCCGTCCGCGCGCACCCGGCGCGGATTGCGCGACAGGTGCGCACCGTGCCGGACGGCCAGCTCGGTGAGGGTGGCGAGGCGCGCGTGCTCCGCCTCGGGCACCGGGCCCGGGAGCAGCAGCTTGACGTGGTGTTCGAAGTACCGGCCGGCTCCGTGCGGCACGGCGTCCTCGTCCGAGGCCGGGACGCCGTGTGCCCACGGCGCTGCCTCGATCTTCGCCCGCAGGACGGTGAACCCGGCTCGGGCCAGCCCCTCGGCCGTCCGGGACGTCACCGCGGCGACCTCCGCCAGCGTGCCGTCGGCGCGCAGGGTGAGCATCGGCTGCGAGGGCGCCGCACCGCGGGCCAGCAGGATGTGGGTGAACTTCACGTCGTGGCCCCGCGCCCACGCGGCCAGCGCCTCGGCGGCTCCGGGCTCCACGGTCAGGTGGACCTCGAAGTCGCCCCGGACGTCGGGAGGCGCGGGCCGGTCGTCACGGCGCTGGTCGGAACGGGTCAGGAGCATGGGGAGCATCCTGCCAAGCCGCTCTGACAACGCTGCGGGCGCCCCGGTGCCGCCGCGGCCCTCCTCCGCCGGAACGGCCGGGCGGGGCCCGCCGACCCCGTCGGCACCGGTCGGCTCCGGTCGGCACCGGTCGGATGAGGACGGCTCAGGAGGGCAGGACGGCCACGGCCTCCACCTCCACCAGCTGGTCGTGGTACCCGAGCACGGCGACGCCGAGCAGGGTGCTCGGGGCGTCGTGCTCCCCCATGTAGGCGCGGTAGACGTTCCACACCTTCACCAGGTCCGCCTGGTCGGCGGAGGCCACGTAGACCGTCGTCCGGGCGATGTCGGTGAGGGAGGCGCCGGACTCCTCCAGCACGGTTATCAGGTTCCGCATCACCTGGTGGGCCTGGGCCTCGAAGTCACCGACGGCGACCGTCCGCCCCTCCTCGTCGAGCGGGCAGGCCCCGGCCAGCCAGAGCGAGCGGACCGGGGCGTCGACCTCCGCCGCGTAGGCGTAGTCCACCGCCCTGGTCAGCCGCGTGGTGCGGATCAGTTTGACGGCGCTGCTCATGTGGTCCTCCGACGGTCCCGACCGAACGTTCGCGCCCATCGTTGGCCTCTCCTGAGCGACCGTCAAACCATTTAACCGGTGAACTCCCTTCCGTTCCGGGCCTCCTGCGTCCACGATTCACCGTTGCGGGGGATGGCGGACCGGCCCGCCGGAGCGCCATCCTGGTACCTGCGCCCGGGGACCACGCCCCCGGGCGCTCATCCACCTCCAGCCCCGGGAGGCACCGCCATGGAGCCCCAACCGTCCGGCCGCGACCAGGCCTCCGGAGTCCGTCGGCGCCGCATGCTCGGACTCGCGCTCGGGGCGGGCCTCGTCCCGGCGCTCGGCCCGGCAGCCCAGGCGGCGTCCGACACCCCGCCGGAGACGGCCGGGTCGCTGCCGGCCGCAGCGCTGGGCCGCCGGGTCGCCGCCGTGGCCGCGAGCCAGCTCGGCGTGCCGTACGCCTGGGGCGGCGGCGACCGGCTGGGCGCGAGCCTCGGCTTCTGCGACGAGGACAACGGCTGGCTGAACGGCGTGTGCATGGGCGAGAAGACGGTCGGCTTCGACTGCAGCGGCCTGTCGCTCTACTGCTGGTACCGGGCCAGCCACGGCACCGTGGAGCTCGGGCACTACACCGTCGCCCAGTTCAACCTCAGCGCCCCGGTGGAGCGCGACGCGCTCGCCCCGGGCGACCTGCTCTTCTTCTCCCGCCCCGACGCCCCCCTGCACCACGTCGGGATCCACGTCGGCGAGGGCGCGATGATCCACGCCGAGCGGACCGGCACCCTGGTCGCCCGGGTCGAGAACGTGCTCGACGTCCCGCGCTGGGCGGGCGAGTTCGCCGGTGCCCGCCGCCCGGGGCAGCCCACCGCCTGAGCCGGTCGAGCCGCCCGGCTGTTCACAGGCCGCCGCGCCGCTCCGCCATCCCGAGGTGCACCCGCAGCAGCAGCTCCTGCAGCGTCCGCCGCTCCCCCGCGTCCAGCGGCGCGAGCACCTCGTCCTGCACCGCCCGCGCCTGGGCGTCGAGTTCGGCGAGCAGCGCCCGTCCGGCGTCGGTGACGGAGACCGAGACCCGCCGCCGGTCGGCCTGGTCCCTGGCGCGCTCGACGTACCCGGCGGCGGCGAGCTGGTCGGCGACCTTGGCCAGGTCGCTCGGGTCGATGGCCAGCCGCCGCACCAGGTCCCGCTGGGCCTGCGGGCCGAAGTCGGCAAGCGCGGCCAGCACCGCCATGTCCCAGAGCCGCAGGCCGCGTTCGGCCAACCGCTCGGCGAACCGGCCGCGCGCCGCCTTGCCGACCCGGGAGAGCAGGTAGGTGGTGAGGTCCAGCAGGGTCGGGGGGAGCCCGGCGGCGGACTGGGGGTTCTCGGTGGCGTGCTGGGGATTCTCGGAGGCCATGGCGACAGTCTAGGGTCCGTCCCTATAGTAGGTTCCGACCCACTGATTCGGAACCGCCGCCCCCTTGCCAGGAGTTCGCCCGTGGACGCCCTGTACCCCCGCCTGCTCGTCACCCGCTTCGCCGAGTGCTTCGACTTCTACCGCGCCGTCCTCCCGCCACTCACCGGCGCCACCCTGGTCAAGGGCTCGCCCGAGGGCCCGTACGCCAACTGGGACCTCGCCGACCAGGCCCTGCTCGCCCTCTTCGACCGCTCCGCGATGGCCGCCGCTCTCGCCACCGCCGAGCCGCCCGGGCACACCGGCGCACCCACCGTGCCCGCCGCCCTCGCGCAGGACGCCGCGATGCTGGTCCTGTGGGTGGCCGACGTGGACGCCGCCCTCGACCTCTGCCTGCGCCACGGCGGCACCCCGGCCGCGCCCGCGACCGACCGCCCGGAGTGGGGCCCCACCCTGCGCAGCGCCCATCTGCGCGACCCGGACGGCCGCCTGGTCGAGCTCCAGTCCTACTGACCGACCCGCGCCGCGCGGGGCCTCGGACTCCTGCGGCGCGGGCCGGTCGACGGAACGTCCCGGCCTGGCCTACTCCATCGGCAGCGAGGGCTGGTCCGCCGGCCCGGACGCCGCGAAGTCACGTTCGGCCTGGGCGAGTTGCTCGGCCCGGTAGTCCGAGGAGCAGGCCCGCCCGAGGGCCTGCGAAGCGGCATCGGCGCCCGGGACGTGCCCGAGTACGGCGGCGCAGTACTGGACCGCGGGGCTGGGCAGCGGCCGCAGCTCGGCCGAGCCGGCCGGGGTGGCGGCCACCGCCCCGGCAAGGGCGAGCGAGCCGGCCAGGACGGGAGCGGCGAGGCCGCAGGGAATGCGCATCGGGGTACCTCCGGACGGGTGGGGACAGCGGCGGTGGACTCGGCCGCCCGGCCCATTCGACGGGCGGCCGCCACCCGCGGCCCGGCCGACACACCGTGCACCGCACTAGTCGTACGTACGCCACCGGCGCGGCGGCCGACGGAGCCGACGGCCGCCACCCCCCTCGATCACGGCCGCCACCTCCCCGTTCCCGGCCGCCGCCCCGGCGATCAGCTCTCCGGCCGCCCCGAGGCGCCCTCCGGCCACAGCTCCGCGTCGCACGCCGCCACCAGCGCGCCGATCCGCGCCCACGCCTCCTCAGCCGGCAGCGGCTCCAGCCGGCGGCCGTCCCGCAGCCGCAGCGCGACCCGGTCGTCCACGGACTCCTTCGCCCCGATCACCGCCTGGTACGGCACCAGCCGGGCCGCGCGGATCCGGGCGCCGAGGCTGCCGTGCTCGGGGCCGGCGACCTCGGCGCGCAGCCCGAGGTCCAGGCAGCGCTGCCGGAACCGCTCGGCCTGCGGCAGTTCGGCCTCGGAGACGGGCAGCAGCACCACCTGGACGGGTGCCAGCCAGGCCGGGAACGCGCCCCCGTACAGCTCGATCAGGTGGGCGACCACGCGCTCGACGCTGCCGATCACGCTGCGGTGCACCATCACCGGGCGGTGCTTGGCGCCGTCCGCGCCGATGTAGTGCAGGTTGAACCGCTCGGGCTGGTGGAAGTCGATCTGCACGGTGGAGAGGGTGAACTCGCGCCCGGCGCCGTCGGCGATCTGCACGTCGATCTTGGGACCGTAGAACGCCGCCTCGCCCTCCGCCGCCTCGAACGGCACCCCGGAGCGCTCCAGCACCTCGGTGAGCAGGGCGACGGCACGCTCCCAGAGCGCCGGGTCGGCGACGTACTTGCCGCCCGCGCCGGGCAGCGAGAGCCGGTAGCGGACCGGGACGACGCCCAGTGCCCGGTGCGCCTCGCGGATCAGCTCCAGTGCGGCGACGGCCTCGTCGGCCGCCTGCTCCGGGGTGCAGAAGATGTGGGCGTCGTTCAGCTGGATCGCCCGGACCCTGGTCAGCCCGCCCAGCACCCCGGACAGTTCGGACCGGTACATGCCGCCCAACTCGGCCATGCGCAGCGGCAGTTCCCGGTAGCTGTGGGAGCGTGAGCGGTAGATCAGCGCGTGGTGCGGACAGAGGCTGGGGCGCAGCACCATCTCCTCGGAGCCCAGCTCCATGGGCGGGAACATGTCCTCTCGGTAGTGCGCCCAGTGACCGGAGATCTCGTACAGCTCGCGCTTGCCGAGCACCGGGGAGTAGACGTGGCGGTAGCCGGCCCGGCGCTCGCGGTCGCGGATGAACTCCTCCAGGGAGTGCCGGATCGCGGCGCCGTCGGGGAGCCAGTACGGCAGGCCGGAGCCCATCAGCGGGTCGGTGTCGAAGAGGTCGAGTTCACGGCCGAGCCTGCGGTGGTCGTGGGCCGCGTTGTCGTGCGAGGGCTGGTTACGCATGGTGGTCTCCACTCGGTCTGCGGGCGAGTGGGACCGGAAACGGCGAAGCCCCGGGGCACTCGCCCCGGGGCTTCGGACTAGGTCAGCAGTCAGCGCGCCGGGACTCTCTCCGGCGTCGTCGTGGCGAGTGCAGCGCGCTTCATACGTTCCACGGTAACAGCTCCGGCCTGCCGACGGTGATCTTTTCCAGAGCGGGATCGGGGCCCGAATCCCGGCCCGGCGGCTCAGAAGAGCGTGACGCACCCGCGTGCGACCAGCGCCGCCAGCAGCCGGGCCGGCGGCCGCACCTCGTTCCACCGGAGGTCCAGCTTCTCCAGCGCGGGCAGCGCCCCCGGGTCGGCCAGCCAGTCGGGTAGTTCGGTGACCCGGTTGCCACGCAGGTCGAGGCGGCGCAGTCGCGGAAGCCCGGCGAGCACGGCGGGCAGTTCGGTGAGGGCGTTCTCCCGGAGTTCCAGCTCGCGCAGCTCCGCGAGGCCGCCGACCGAGTCCGGCAGTCCGGTCAACTCGTTGCCGCGCAGCCAGAGTTCACGCAGCGCGCCGAGTCCGCCGATCGCCTCCGGCAGGGCGGCGAGCCGGTTGTGCTGGGCGCGCAGCTCGACCAGCGAGGCCAGTCCGCCGATGGTGGCGGGGAGTTCGGTGAGCTGGTTCTCGCCCACGTTGAGGTAGCGCAGCGCGGTGAGCCGGCCGAGCTCCTCGGGCAGGGCGGTCAGCGCGTTGTCGTGGAGGTAGAGGAAGTCCCGGAGCCCGGTGAGGTCGCAGAGCTCGACCGGTAGCGCGGCGAGCCGGTTGTGCCCGAGGTCGAGGGTCCGCAGCCCGGTCAACCGGCCGATGCCGGGAGTGAGTTCCCGGATGCCGGTCTCGGCGAGGATGAGCACGGTCAGCTCGGTCCGGTCCCACACCTCGGCCGGCACCTCGTCGAGCGGGCGGCGCCAGAGGTTGAGCGTCACGTCCGCCGCTCCTCCCCCCGCTGTCATGCCTGCCCGCCCTGGGCCGGGCCGATGCGGAACTCCGCCAGCTCCCGGCCGTACCAGCGGTCGGTCAGTCCGGTACTGGTCATCCCGAGGCGCCGGCAGACCGCCGCCGACCGGGTGTTGTCCGGGGCGAGGATGGCGCGGATCTCGGTCAGGCCGTCGGCGAAGCCCTTGGCCAGGACGGCCCGGGCGGCCTCGGTGGCGATGCCCCGGCCCCAGCTGTCCGGGTGGAGGTGCCAGCCGATCTCGACCTCGCCGTCCCCGTCCGGCACGGGAAGCAGCAGGACCGCTCCCGCGACCACGCCGGTGTCCCGCCGTTCGACCGCCCAGACCCCGTACCGGGGGCCGGTGGAGCGCTCACGGCAGTGTTCGATGTACTGGCGGGCCTCCTCGGGGTGGGCCAGGGCGCGCGGCGTCCGGCCGAGCCACTGAGCGACCTCCCAGCGGGAGTAGATGTCGAACGCGCGCTCCTGGTCCGCCACCGTCCACTGACGCACCACCAGCCGTTCGGTGGTCAGCACCGTCTCCGAGCCCGGTTCCGTCCCCGCCATGGCGCGCACCCCTCTCCGATGATCTGTGTGGATCACCGTACGCACCCGAGCCGCCCACCGGAACTCCGAAGCCCGCCCGACCCCCTGTTGTCGAGGGCGGGCGGGGCTCCGACTGCCGGCCACCGGCCGCCGGACCGCCGGTCAGATCGCGGACGGGAGGTGGAGCGCGGCCACCAGCCCGGCCACCGTCCGGAGCCTGGCGACGTACTCGCGGCAGTACTGCCCGTCGCCGACTGCCCCGTTGCTCAGTGGCAGAACTCGGCCTCCGCGAGCTTGCGTTCGCCGTCCACCCAGTCGGCGTTGGTGTTGAACACCGCCGCGTGCCGTCCGTCCCGGGTGGTCAGTGCCACCGTCGACGAACCGTGGATGCCTCCCGTGTGGCCCCAGAGGGTGATCCCACAGCTGAGCTTCACATCGCCGATACCCAGCCCGGGGCCGCCGGTGGCGGTGGCGGGGACCATCTCGTCCAGCTCGGCCTTCGGCAGCAACTGTCCGCGCATCAGGGCGGAGTAGAAGCTGGTCAGATCAGCGGTGGTGGAGATCACTTCCCCGGCCGCTCCGGCCCACGAGGGGTTGAGTTCGGTGGTCTCCACTGGCGTCGTGGAGCCGCCGAACAGCTTGGAGTAGCCGAGCGCGTGCGGCCGGGGCAGGTCGACCGCGGTGCCGGGCAGGCTCGTCGCGGAGAGGCCGAGCGGTCGGATGATCCGCTGCTCGATCGCTTCGCCGTACGGGCGGCCGGTCACCTTGGCGATGATCATCCCGGCCAGGAGGTAGTCGGTGTTGGAGTACTTGACCTGCTTCCCCGGCTTGAAGAGCAGCGGGTGGCGGACCGCGAGCCGCACCAGGTCCTCGGGCCGGTAGGTGTCGTAGCGGTGGTTCAGGAAGTCCGGGGAGGCGAGCCGCTTCAGCATCAGCGGATCCTGATCGAAGGAGAACAGTCCGCTGGTGTGCCCGAGGATCTGCCGGATCGTGATCGCCGATCCCTTTTTCCCGACCCCTTGCAGCACGCCGGGCAGCCACTTCTCCACCGTGTCGTCCAGGTCGAGCCGGCCCTCGGCCTGGAGCTGGAGCACCACGGTCGCGGTGAAGGTCTTCGTCACGCTGCCGATCCTGAACCGCTCCCGGGGCGACCGGGGCTGTCCGGTCGCGGTGTCGGCCGTCCCGACGGCCGCCGACCAGTTGTCGTCACCCTCTCGGACGCCCGCGATCGTCCCGGGGAGGCTCTCGGCCCGGACGAGGTCCGCCATCGCGGTCCGCGTCGCACCGTGCCCGCCGCCGTGCTCTCCCTGGACATCGGCCGCCGCGGCCCCCGTCACCGTGCCCATCGCCATCGCAGCAGCTACCGCCACCGCACCGAACCCGCGCCGAAGCGCCCCCTGCCGAGCCATGCCGACCTCCAAGGTCTGTGTTGTTTGTCCCCCCTGACCGGACCGGCGGCCCCACCTCGCCCGGATGATTTCCGCCCGAGATCCGAGGACGGCGGGGCCGCAGGTCCGGGGAGGTGTCAGCAGGCGGTCGAGACGGTGACCCAGTGGTCCTCGTACCAGACCTCGATGGTGCACTTCTTGTGCGCGACCGACGCCGAGGCGGTGCCCGCCGTTCCCGCGGTGATGCCGACCAGCGCGACGAGTGCGGCGAGCGCGGTGGCCGCGCGCCGCTTACCGGTGCGTGCGGTGGTGGTCCTGGTGGCCATGGCTGGTTTCCTCTTCCTGTGGGCCGGCCTCGCCGAGGAGGCTGTGCCGGCTGGGTGCTGCGAGGCAGGAGTGCGTCCCCGATCGTGGGTTCCGCCGCCCCTGCGCCCTCCGGCCGGAGGGCGTAGGACGAGGATGCGCCGCGGCCTCGGCCCCGAGGGAGGGCAGAGTGTGCCCTGGCGGACCGGCCGTGGTTGTGCGACCGGTCGCGGCCCCGGCGCCGTCGGGCCGTCGGGCCGTCCGCCGTAGGGGTCGGGTACCGCTACGGTCGGAGTCCCGCCGGACGGTGTCGGTCTCGGGGCGTATGGGCGGACCGTGGTGGGCATGCTGACAATCGTCGGTATGGACATCGCCGAAGCTCTTCGTGACTTCCTGGTCTCCCGCCGGGCGCGGCTTCGCCCCGAGGAGGTCGGATTACCTGCCCACGGCGTCCGCAGAGTGGCCGGCCTGCGCCGCGAGGAGGTCGCCGCATTGGCGGCCATGAGCGTGGAGCACTACACGCGGCTGGAACGAGGACAGGCGTCGCGGGTCTCGGACGCCGTCCTCGCCGCGGTGGCCGATGTCCTACGGCTCAGCCCGGGGGAACGCCGCTACCTGCGCAGTCTTGCGCGTCCGGTCGGCATCGAGGAGGCCACCCTCCCCACGGACCGGCGGTCGAACATGCAGCACGTGCTGGACTCGATGGTTCTCACGCCTGCCTACCTGGTCGGCCGGGGTGGCACGATCCTGGCCTGGAACGGGCTGGCGGCAGCCGTGTTCGCCGACTTCTCCCGTGTCCGCCCGGACCGCCGCACCGTTGGGCGGCTGGTCTTCACCGACCCGCGCGCCCGGCGGCTGTACGTGCACTGGGAGGAGAAGGCCCGCGAGACCGTGGCCTATCTGCGCACCGAGGTCGGCAGGTGGCCGCACGACCCCGGCCTCGCCCGGGAGATCGGCGAACTGAGTGCGCACAGCGCGGTGTTCCGCCGGCTCTGGGACGAGCAGGTGGTGCAGGAGAGCAACCACACGAAGCTCCTGCTCGCCTGCCCGCCGGTGGGCCGCCTCAGCCTCTCCGCCGAGGCCCTCTACGTCGCAGGACACCCGGACGAGGTGATCGCCGTGTACACCGCCGTCCCAGGCTCCGACGACGAACAGGCCCTGCGCCGCCTGGCCCGCGCTGTCGTGCCCGCGTCCGCACCTGCGTCCGCACCGGTGTCGACGCCCACGGCCGATCCGGCCGGGACCTGACGGAAACCGTCAGGGCCGGCCACCTCCCCACCGACCTCACCCTCGCCCCGCCGCGCCGCGCCGCACCCGTCCACGACTACCCGACGGAACCGCGCCGCGCGGCCCGAGTCAGGGCGCTTCCGGACGGCGCACGGCGGAAACCGCACCGCTCCGACCCGCCGACGCCGGTCGAGGACCTGCGCGGACGAGCCGGAGCGGTGGAACCACGTGACGGCAGACGGTCAGCCCAGCTTCGGCATCACGGCGGCCGGCCCCTGCACCGCCGAGCCCGTCGCCTTCCCGGTGCCGCAGAAGGCCTGCTCCAGGAAGCCGACCTCCGCCCGCATCTGCGCGACGAGCTCCGCATCGCCACCACGCGGGGTGACGGACATCGACACCTGCCGGTCGCCCGAGCTCCACAGCTCGGAGCTGTACCCGGACACCGAGCCGTTGTGCCCGTAGATCGGACCGCAGGAGAGCTGCCAGCTGGCCATCCCGAGCCCGTAGCCCAGCCCGCTCGGCACGCCCTCGACCTCGATCGGGGTCGTCGTGTTCATCTCCTTCAGCAGCGCGGGCGGCAGCAACCGGCCGCCCTGGAGGGCCTTGTCGAAGCGGTTCAGGTCGCCGAGGGTGGAGACCGCCTCGCCGGCCGCGTTCGCCCAGGTGACGCTCGCCACCGTCACGTCCCGGTCGCTGTAGTCCGCCGGGCCGGGGCCCTCGGGCACCGTCCAGTAGCCGTGCGCGTGCGGGCCCCGGATGCCGGTGGCCGTGCCCGGGAAGTACGTGTCGGTGAGGCCGAGCGGGCGCAGGATGCGCGCGGTGACCTCCTGGGCGTAGGCGTGCCCGGTCACCTTCTCGATGATCATGCCGAGCAGGGTGTAGTTGACGTTGGAGTAGCCGTACCCGGTGCCCGGCGGGAAGTCGGGCGCGTGCGCCACCGAGGAGGCCACCACCTGGGCCGGGGTGATCTGCCGGGTCAGGCCGCCCTGGTCCAGCCAGTTCCGGACGACCGCCGCGTCCGTCCAGTCGGGGAACACCCCGCCCTTCTCGTTGGTGGAGTCCCAGAGCCCGGAGCGGTGGCTGAGCAGTTGACGGACGGTGATGTGGTCGCCGTTCGGGACCAGCCCGGGCAGGTACCGCTCGACCGGCTCGTCCAGGCCGATCCGCCCCTCCCCGACCAGTTGGAGCACCGTGGTGGAGACGAACACCTTGGTGACGCTGCCGACCCGGAACCGCCCGTCGGCGCGGACCGGTGTGCCGGTGGCCAGGTCGGAGACGCCGGACGCCCCGCGCCAGACCCCGTTCCCGTCCCTGACCTCCGCGATCGCCCCGACCGCGCCGGCCCCGGTGACCGCCCGCAGCGCCGCCGCCCTCGGGTCGCCGGAGCCCGGCCGCGCGTCGGCGGCCCCGGCCGCACCGGCCGAGACCACCGGCCCGGCCAGTGTCAGACAGACCGCCCCCACCAGCGCGGAAACAAACGTACGACGTGCCATGCGACCCACCTTCGCAGTCGGCGAGCAGCTCCTCGCCTTCGTCGCCCAGCCTCGCCGCACCGTTGACGGTCCGTCATCCCCCGCCGGGAGGAGCCGGTCGTACACCTCACAACGGAGGGCGTCCGCCGGAAGGCGGAGACCCTCCGCCGGGCGCCACCACCGCGCGCGGCTACCGGGCCGGGGCCGGACGGACCGGGTGCTTGCTCAGGATCGACACCCGGTTGAAGGCGTTGATGGCGATCGACACCCAGACCGCCGCGGAGATCTCCTCGTCGCTCAGCACCTCGCGCGCCACGCCGTACGCGGCCTCCTGGAGCGCCGCGTCCGCCGGGGCGGTGGTCGCCTCGGCCAGCCCGAGCGCGGCGCGCTCGCGGTCGCTGAACACCTCGGTGTCCCGCCAGGCCGCGAGCACACCCAGGCGCTGGGCGGTCTCGCCCTCGCGGATCGCGGCCCTGGTGTGCACGTGCAGGCAGTAGGCGCAGCCGTTGATCTGCGACACCCGGAGGTTGACCAGCTCGATCAGCCGGCGGTCCAGTCCGGCCGCGGCCGCGACCTCGCGCGCCGCCTCGGCGGCGGCCAGGAACGCCTTGTACGCCTGGGGGCTCTGCTTGTCGATGAACACCCGCCGGTCCGTCGGAACCGCCGCCACATCACTCACCTGGACTCCTTAGGCTGATCAGGGTGTCGTGCGCCACTCTGCCATGGCATGATAGTTGAATATAGAACTAATTGCACCTGGGAGGGACCACCCGTGAGCACCGCCGAGACCGACCGCGCCGCCACCCCCGCCGCCGACCCGCGGGTGGAGGTCCTGCCCGCCCGGGACGTGCCGCTCGGCGGCCCGCGCGCGATGACCGTACGCCGCACCCTGCCCCAGCGCTCCCGCAGCACGATCGGCGCCTGGTGCTTCGTCGACCACTACGGTCCCGACGACGTCACCAGCACCGGCGGCATGGACGTCGCCCCGCACCCGCACACCGGACTGCAGACCGTGAGCTGGCTCTTCACCGGCGAGATCGAGCACCGGGACAGCCTCGGCGTCCACGCGTACGTCCGGCCCGGCGAGGTCAACCTGATGACCTCCGGCCGCGGCATCGCCCACTCCGAGGTCTCCACCCCGGCCACCACCGTCCTGCACGGCGTTCAGCTGTGGGTCGCCCTGCCCGAGGAGCACCGGCACACCGGGCGCGACTTCCACCACCACGTGCCCTCCCCCGTCGCCCTGGACGGCGGCGAGGCCCAGGTCTTCCTCGGCACCCTCGCCGGCGACACCTCCCCCGTCCCCACCTTCACCCCCCTGCTCGGCGCCGAGCTGACCCTGCACCCCGGGGCCACCGTCACCCTCGACGTCGACCCCGCCTTCGAACACGGCCTGCTGGTCGACAGCGGACACGTCCGCCTCCTCGACACCCCGCTGCGCCCCGCCGAACTCGGCTACGCCGCCCCCGGCCGCGACACCCTCACCCTCACCAACACCGGCGACACCGACGCCCGCCTGGTCCTGCTCGGCGGCACGCCCTTCGAGGAGCAGATCGTCATGTGGTGGAACTTCATCGGACGCTCCCACGAGGACATCGTCCAGGCCCGCGACGAGTGGCAGGCCGCCACCGACCGCTTCGGCGCCGTCCAGGGCTACCCCGGCGACCGCCTCCCCGCCCCCGAACTCCCCGGCCTCCCCCTCAAGCCCCGCGGAAACGCCCGCTGACCCGCGCGTTACGCGATCGGGGGTGCGGCGCCCGGGTCCACCGCACCCCCGAGCCGGAGCACAGGGCCGACCGTTCAGCGGCGGAAGCCCCGGTGGGGGGCGCGGGCCGTGACGTTCCCGAACGGTTCGAACCAGGCCCCCGCGCGCAGGTCCCCCACACCGGGCTGCCGGTTGGCGTCGCCGTCGGGGTCCCCGATGCCGTCGAAGCGGGAGCTGTAGAGCATGAAGACGTCGGTGTCCTGTGAAGAACATGTCCGTACAGGCGCCGAAGTCGTAGTCGTCGCGGTGGGCCGGCGGTGTGCCGTGCGGGCGGCAACGGTGCCATCGCGCACGCCGCCGTGACCAGAACCGTCATGGAGCCGATGCCGGCGGACGTGATCTCGACGACCGCGACCACCGCGGGTACTACCCCGGTGGCATACGGGAACGCGGCCGAACGGCTCCAGGCCTGCAGGTGGGCGAACGCGGAGCGCCACACGGGACTCATGCCCCGATTCTGCGGGAGAGGACGGTGATCGTCGTCAACTGACGGGTTGATAACGGGGGTTGGCGTCATACCACGGGTTGACGCCCGGGATCGCATCCCGGTTTGACGATCCCGGCCTCCCGGATCCCGAGACTGGTGTGCACATCCCCACCAAGGAGGCTGGGCCGGTTGAGCGCACCACGTCTGCTGACGCACCGCACCGTTTCCACCACCGCGTCCGAGCCCGGTGCCTGGTGGGCACACCGGCTGCCGCCCGTCGTCGCCTGGACGCTGTGCGCGCTCTTCGCCGGAGGACTGGGCCTGGCATCGGCCCTCGGCCCTCACCGGGTGTGGGGCGCGACCGCGGCCGGGGGGTACCTGGCGGCCGCACTGCTCAGCGGACTCGGGCAGGGGGTGTGGCGGCGCCGGGCGGTCCGGGTGGCCGCGGCCGGGTCGGTTCTGGTCCCGCTGGTCCTGCTGGTCCTGCGCGGCCAGGGGCAACTGGAGCTCGACGTCGTCCAGCGCTCGGGTGAGCGACTGCTGTCCACGGGCGTTCCGTACCTCGACCGGCCCGCCGCCCTCGCGGACTACAACCCCTACCTTCCCGGCATGGCGGTCTTCGGCCTGCCACACGCGCTGCTGGGCGACGTGGTCGCCGGCGACGCGCGCTGGTGGTTCACGCTGTCCTTCCTCGCGGTGACCGCCGTCTCGACCCGCATCACCGCGGGGCGTCGCGGAAGCGTGGGGCTGGCGGCACTCGCCGCTTTCCCCGCCGTCGCCCTCCCACTGGCCGTCGGAGGGGTGGACCTGCCGGTGAGCGCGCTGATGTGCCTGGCGCTGGCGCTGGCCGGGACCGGGCGGCCGGGCGGCACCGGACTGGCGCTGGGCGCGGCGGCCTCCTTGAAGTGGACGGCCTGGCCGCTCGTTCCGGTCGCGCTCGTACTGCTCGCGACGGTCCGGGGACGGAGCGCGGCGCTGCGGGCCCTCGCCGTCACCGTCGCCGTCGCCGGGACGGTGGTGATCCCGTCCGTACTGGCGACCCCGAATGCCCTCCTGGAGCACACGGTGCTGTTCCCCACCGGCGCCGGCGTCACCGCCTCCCCCGCGGACAGCCCGCTGCCCGGTCATCTCCTGGCAGCCCACGTGCCCGGGGGCCGCGCGCTCGCCCTCGCCCTCCTGGCGCTGGCCGCGGCCGCGGTGGGCACCTCGCTCCTGACCCACCCGCCCCGGACCGTCGTCGCCGCCTCCGACCGGCTGGCCCTCGGGCTGGCCCTCGCCATCTGTCTGGCCCCGGCCACCCGCTTCGGCTACCTCGTGGTGCCCTTCGTCCTGGTCGGCTGGGTCCGGCTCCGCCCGGATTCCCTCGATTCAGGAGACCGCATGCGCACCGCCGCTGTCCTCCGGCAACACCCCACCGGCCGTCACGCCCCCCGACGCCGACTGCGCTGGACCCACGCCCTGCTCCGGCGACTGGGCCGCCGGGCCTGAACCGTGCCGCGCACACTCGTGGTCACCAACGACTTCCCGCCCCGACAGGGAGGGATCGAGACCTTCGTCCACGCGATGACGGAACGCTTCGCCCCGGACGGCGTCGTCGTCTACACGTCCTCCACCCCGGGCGCCGCCGCCTTCGACAGCGCCCTCCCCGTGGAGGGGCTCGGCATCGTGTTCCTGGAAGCGGCGGCGGCCGGCCTGCCGGTGCTGGTCGGCAACTCCGGCGGCGCCCCGGACGCCGTGCTCGACGGGGGGACGGGACGAGTCGTGGGCGACACTCCACCCTGTCGAGCACCGCGAATGACGACAGGCGCGGGGCGAAGGGTCAGGGCGTGGCGGTGAGGGTGGGCCAGAGGGTGGCGGCGGTGACGGACCGGGCCAGGGCGGGCGCCCAGGTGGTTTCGTCGCCGTCCTCGTCACGCCAGGACCACAGGCGGGTGGTGGCGAGGTGGAGCGGGTTGAGCCGGGTGATGCCTATGGCGCCGTGGAGTTGGTGGGCGATGCGGGCGATCTCGGCGGCCGAGGCGGATGCCTGGGTCTTGGCGGCGGCGACGGCGAAGTGGGCGGCCACCCCGCCGGTGTCCAGGGGGGGGTGGCCGCGGCTTGGACGGCGGCGCGTACCAGGGCGGCCTCCTCGATGAGCCGCGCCTCCTCCTGCTTGACGGCCTGGAAGCGGCTGAGCGGACGGCCGAACTGGGTGCGGGCGGTGGTGTGGGCGACCGTCAGTTCCACGCAGCGTTCGGCGGCTCCGGCGATCAGGGCGGCCCGGGCCAGGGCTGCGCGGAGCCGGGCCTCGTCGAACAGTTCCGGGGAGATCCGGCGGACCTGCGAGGCGGGGATCTCGAGAGCGGCGAGGTGCAGGTCGTCACGGGGTTCCTCGGCGAGGTTGCCGCCGGGGGTGAGGACGGCCCGGTCGGGGGCGAGGGTGAACAGGACGGGTCCGGAGGGGGCGGCGGCCAGGACGGTGACGGCGGTGGCGGTGCGGGCCCAGGGGACGCGACGCAGGGTGCCGGTGACCAGCAGGGTGTCGTCGTCGCCCAGGCAGCCGGCCGAGCCGACGGGGGAGGCGGCCGGACGGGCGTAGCGGATCGTCAGCTCGGGCGCGATGGCGTAGCTGAGCGGGCCGTCGGGGACGGGGAGGCCGACGCGGCGCAGCAGCGGGCGGGCGACCAGGGCGGTCTCGGCGAGAGGGGCGGGGACGGCGCGGCGTCCTGCCTCCTGGCCGGCGGCGAGGAGTTCGGCGGTCGGGGCGTCCGGGGCGGGGAGGGCTACGGCGTCCGGGGCGGTCGTGTTGGTGACGACGGCGATGGAGTCCGCGTCGGCGTGGAAGGCGGCGGTGTCGTAGGCGTCGGCGGAGATGACGGGGGTGCTGGTGTCGATCGTGTGGGTGTTCATCAGTGCTGCTCCAGACCGCGAGTGATGATGCCGCGAAGGATCTCGTTGGTGCCGCCGCGCAGCGTGTAGCCGGGGCTGTGCAGCAGGGCGAAGGCGAGCAGTTCCGGGTGGCTGCCGGGGGTGGCGTGCGGGTCGGCGGTGGTCGGCAGGACGCTGCGGACGGTGTCGACCAGGGTGCCCTCCAGGCGGGTGCCGAGGTCCTTGACCAGGGCGGCCTGGGTGTCGGGCGAGGCTTCGGTGTCCAGGGCGGCGGCCACGCCGAGGGAAAGCCGGCGGATGCCGTGCAGACGCGCCGCCAGAACGCCGACCTCGGTGAGCTGTTCGGCTGTCGCGGGGCGCTGCTCCAGTTCGCGGAGCAGGGAGACCAGCAGGGGGAAGGTGGACAGGTAGCGTTCGGGGCCGCTGCGTTCGAAGGCGAGTTCGCCGGTGACCTGCTTCCAGCCGTCGCCCCGCTGCCCGAGCAGCATGCCGTCGGGGACGTCGACGCCTTCGAGGTGGAGGGCGTTGAAGCGGTGCTCGCCGCTCATCAGCCGGATCGGCTCGACCCGCACGCCCGGGGCGCGCAGGTCGACGATGAACTGGCTGAGGCCGGCGTGCCTGTCCTCGGCCTCATCGGTGCGGGCGAGGACGATGGCGTAGTCGTTGACGTGAGCGCCGCCGGTCCACATCTTGGTACCGGTCAACCGCCAGCCGTCGGCGGTCCGTTCGGCACGGGTGGCGACCGAGGCGAGATCGGAGCCGCTGCTCTTCTCACTCATGCCGATGGAGAAGAAGCACTGCCCTGCGGCGATCCGGGGCAGGAAGAAGCGGCGCTGCTCCTCGGTGCCGTGCTGGAGGACGGACGGGCCGGCCTGCCGGTCGGAGACCCAGTGGGCGCTGACCGGGGCGCCGGCGGCCGGACGGGCCGCTCGGCTGCTCGGACATCGGGCTGTGCCTCCTGGGGTGTCGGGTGGGGTGGGTGAACGGTGGTGCGGTACGGGCGGCGGCGGACGCGTGGCGCCGACGAGGCGGATGCGAAAGGACTCGCCGCATCGGTCGGCAGGGGGCGGCGGTTTCGGTTGCCAGGGCTGGTCGCGTAGAAGTGGCTTAGCGCCACTGGAGCGCAGCGGACCCGAGCGGGGTCCGCCGGCCGGGCTGGGGGACCGTGCGCCCGCTGTACGCGAACGGTGTCGCCGGTTCGGTGAGCGGGCCGAAGTCCGTCTCCGTGGTCGACAGCGCGGCGAGCGGCGCGCGCCCGGGCCGGGGCAGGCCGAGTACGTCCTCCCGCGCGAGCAGACCGAGTTCTCGCACCCAGTGGCACACCCCGGCCAGGGTCACGCGGATCCGCCACGAGCCGCCCTCCGCCGCACGCCGGCGCAGGACGGTTGCGACGGCGGCGGCCCCGAGGTAGGCGGCGAGGTAGTCGTTGAGCAGGTACGTCGGCGGCAGCGACGGCCGGTCGGTCCACTCCTCGATGGCGAATCCGGTTGCCGAGCAGGCGAGTTGGTCGAACCCGCCGCGCTCGCCCCACGGACCGTCGGCGCCCCAGGCGTGGTATTCGAGGGTGATGAGTCCGGGGCGGCGCCGGACGAGTTCCTCGGTCGACGCCCCGTGCCGGGCAAGTCCCCGGTAGGCGTGGACGAAGACGTCCGCGTCCTGGAGCGCGTCGTGGAAGGCCGCACGGTCGTGGTCGTCGCGCAGGTCGCAGTAGGCGTTGCGCTTGCCGCCGCCGGTCATCGCGATCATCGGGATCGGGTCGGGGCGGTCGGGACGCGACAGGTGCAGCACGTCGGCGCCGAACTGGGCGAGCAGCCGCGCCGCGACGGGGCCTGCGATGACATGGGTGAGATCGAGCACCCGTACGCCCGCGAGCGCCTCGTCGGCCGCACCGATCAGCTCCAGCGGCCGGACCGGTCCGTCGCCGACACGTTCGATCTCGACGACCGGGCGCTGCTCGACGTACCGCCCCGCGGGGTGCGCGAGCCACTCGTCCCGGCTGCGCACCGCGCAGGCGACGCCGCCCCGCGCGCAGACGGCCTCCTCCAGCGTGAAGGCGTCCCAGCCGGCCACGGCCTGCGCGATCCCCACCTTGTCGAGCCCGCACCTCAGCACGGAGTGGACCGCGTCCCGCAGATGCGGATAGGTGGTGATGATGAAGATCCACCGGCCGTCGCGCGCCCGGTAGAAGTCGCTGTTGCCGAGCAGGGTCGGGTCGTCGAGGAGGGAGAGGAGCGGGCGTCCCGAGAGCGTCGTGTGGTACGTCGCCATGAGCTGGTCGATCGCGGCCCCGGCCTGCACCTCGACCCTCTGGTGCGGGTGGCCGCGCTGTTCGCCGACCGCCGCCGTCTGCCGCCCGAAGACACCGATCGCGGCGGACATGGCGTCGGCGAGGCGGTGCACCGAGGGCACCAGGGGATCCGCCCCGACGACGGTGACGTCCTCGGCCCCCCGGGCCGGATCGGGGTCGCCGAGCGTGTGCAGCAGCCAAAGGACGATCTCGGCGGTGGACGGCGGAGGCGTCGGCCCGGCCGTGGTCAGCGGGTTCGAAGTCATGCCGGGATGTTCGTTCCCGACACGGCACGAGCGCCCGCGTTCACGGATATCCGTGAACCGGTGCGGACGTCACGTCCGCCCCTCCTGGATGTGCGCGAGGAGCCGGGCCGCCGCCCGGTCCAGACTCAGCCGCTCCGAGCGGCCACGACGCCGGTGCGTCAGGACGAGGGCGCCCGTGACGACGGGGCCGTCGGTGACGGGGATCGCGAGCGCGCTGACCTCGGGATCGGCCAGACCCTCGCTGCGGCTGATCCGCGACGCCCGGATCCCCGGAAGAGCGCGGCGGAACTCGGCGACCGCCTCGGGGTCGTGGCGGGCGAGCTCGTCGAGCAGCCCGCGGCGCTCCGCCTCGTCGGTGAGGGCCAGCAGCAGACGGCCCGCGGCGGTGCGCAGGAGCGGCCGGGCCATGTGCTCGTCGGCCAGCGGCAGGAGGCGGGGGATCTCGTCCTCGCCGCCGCGCGCCAGGTGCACGGCGTCGAGCCCGACCCGCACCGTGAGCAGCACCGGGGTACCCGCGACGCGGCTCAGTTCGTTGAGCTCGGCCTGGCCGATCCGCGGGACGACCCGGCCGGCGATGAGGTTGAGGACGTGCGGGGCGGGCCCGAGCCGGTAGCGCCGGCGCTGCTCCAGCAGGAACCCCGTCGCGACGAGCCCGTTGACCAGGTCCTGCACCGAACTCGCCGGCGCCCCGGCCGCCCGCGCCAACTCGGCCACGGTCACCCCGCCCGGAGCCCGCGCGGCGGCCTCCAGGATCCACACGACCCGGTCCACCGTGCGGTGCGGCCGTCGTCGGCCGTGCTCGCTCATCCCGCCCGCCCTGTCCCTGTCGTACGTCGCCGGCCGATCACGCCGGCACGGCCCGCCGGTTCTCCCCCGCCACCCGACGAGCAGGCCGGCCCCGGCCTGGCACCTGCACCTGCACCTGCACCTGCACCTGCACCTGCCTACACCGGCGCCTGATCCACGCCGTCACGCCGAGGATCGTGCGGACGGACGGGGCCGCGCCAGGCGCTACCGTGCCGCGAAGGCCCCGACCTTGAAGTCGGTGCCGCAGACGCTGAAGACGCCGCCCGGCGAGCCGTTCGCCTTCATCACGTTCACCGTGGTGCCCGCGTCCTTGGGCAGCGCGACCTTGACGTGGGACGCCTGCACCGCGCACGTGTAACGGGCCGACGCGGTGCCCTCGCCGTTCACGTCGTTGTACAGCACGTCCGCCACCACCGCGGCGCCCGCCGGGATGTCGACCGCTGCCGAGCCGGCCGTGGAGTTGTCCCCCGAGACCGGGCTCGCCTTGCCCTGGTCGTCGGCGGCGACCACGGTCGTCGGGCCGACGATGGTGCAGGGGGCGCCCGAGCTGTTGGTGATCTTGAGGGTCGCGGCGGCGGGCTGCGCGTCACTGGCGTGGCCCGAGGACTGGAGGAACGCCACCGAGGTGTTCTTGGTCGTGCAGGCCGCGGTGACGCCGCCCCCGCCGGTGCCGGAGGACGTCTTGCCTCCACCGCTCGTGCTCGTCTTGCCCCCGGACGGCGCCGAGGCCGCAGCCGATGCCGAGGCCGCAGCCGAGGCCGCAGCCGGCGCCGACGCCGAGGTAGAACCCGACGGGGCGGCTGCTGACGCGCTGGTGCCGGCGGCGCCGCTGTCCTGCGTGCCGCTGACGTCGTTGCAGGCGGTCAGGGACAGGGCGAGCGCGGCGACGGCGCCGACGGCGAGCAGGGTGGGACGGGTGGTGGTGCGCATGGCTGGTTCCCCCGGTTCTCGTTCGTGGGTCGCGATCCTGTACGAGGTCGCTTCCCCTTGCAGGAACGAGGGTGTTGCGGCGCGCTGGCAGATCACTAACGAGCGCGGCGGCGGTCCTAACGCCTGGCTAACGCGCCCGGATCCTGGCGTGTGCCGCCGCGTGCCGGCGCCGCAGTTCGGGCAGTGCGTCCTGGTCGGCGATGTGCAGCAGGGCATCGAGCGCGGTGACGGCGCCCGCGTCGTAGCCGGTCCGCTCGGCCTCGAGCGCGGCCCGCGCGAGGCAGCGCCGCCCGGCCACGGTGTCGCCGAGCCCGGCCAGCGCCTCGCCCTGCCAGGTGCGCAGGAGCACCCGCCGGGCGACCGCCTCGTGCTCCGGGCCGAGGCCGAGCGCCACCTCGGCCGCCTCGTACGCCTGCCGGTGGCGGCCCGCGCCGAGGTGGATGCGGGCCAGGTGCTGGAGCGCGAGCATCCGGGTGTGTGCGTCGTCGGCCTCGGTGGCGAGCGCGAGGGCTCGGGTGCAGGCCGTTTCGGCGGCGCCGGGTTCGTCGTCGGGGAGGGCCGCGGCGAGGTTGACCAGGGCGGTGGCCTCGCCGAGTACGTCGCCTGCGCAGGCCGCGAGTTCGGGTGCGACGCGCAGGTGCCGGACGGCCTCGGCGGTGCGGCCCTCCTCGGCGAGTACCCAGCCGAGCAGGGTCAGGACGCGGGCCTCCGCATAGGGGTCGGCGCAGGAGCGGGCGTCGGCGAGGGCGGCCTCCAGGGTGGGCGCCCAGTCGGCGAGGACCCGCCAGACGACGAGCGGCCACTGGGTCACCGCGATCCGCCAGGCCCGCTCGGGCCGGTCCTCGGCGCTGGCCGCGGCAGCGATCAGGGCGAGGTCGTCGCGTTCCGCGGCGAACCAGCCGATCGCCTCCTCCCGGCTGGTGAAGTCCCGTACTGCGGGCGGCTGTTGAAAGTCATCGGGCTGCACGAAGGCGGGCTCCCCGCCAGGTTCCGCGGCCTCGGACGCGGACAGCGCGGTCGCCACGCAGTGGTCGTACAGGCGCAGCCGGGCCGCGGCGCGGGCGGCCGGGTCGCGGCTCTGGCCACGCGCGTAGAGCCGGACCAGGTCGTGCAGGACGTAGCGGCCGGGGGCGGTCTCGGTGAGCAGGTGCGCGGCGACCAGGCGGTCGAGGGCGCGGGCCGCGTCCGGCGGGGTCGTGCCGGCGAGCGCGGCGGCGCTGAACCGGTCGACGTGCGTGCCCGGGTGATGGCCGAGCGCGGTGAACTGCTGCGCCGCGTCGGCGGGGAGGTGGGCGGTGGTGAGCCGCAGCGCGGAGGCGACGCCGATGTCCTCGGCGGCGAGCAGCTCGAGCCGCTGGCGCTCGTCGGCGAGCCGGTCGGCGAAGGAGGCGAGGCCGAGGGCGGGGAGTTCCACGAGCCGAGCGGCGGCGACCCGCAGCGCGAGCGGCAGTCCGCCGCACAACTCGGCTGTACGGCGGGCAGCTTGGGGATCGGCGGCGGTTCGGTGCTCGCCGAGGAGACGGGTGAGCAGGGCCACGCTGTCGTCGGTGGCGAGGACGTCGAGGGCGAGGACGCGAGCGGCGTCGGAGGCGACGAGACCGGCGAGCCGGGCACGGCTGGTGACGACGGTGACGCAGCCGGGTCCCGTGGGCAGCAGCGGGCGCACCTGGGCGGAGGTACGGGCGTTGTCGAGGACGACGAGCAGGCGCAGTTCGGCGGTGAGCGAGCGGAACAGGGCACCGGCGGCGTCCGCCGACTCGGGCATCCGGCGCGGTGGAACGCCGAGAGCGACGAGGAACTCCCGCAGCAGCTCGGCCGGTTCGGGGTCCGAGGTGTCGCTGAACCCGCGCAGATCGGCGTAGAGCGTCCCGTCGGGGAAGTCGGAGTGCCGGTCGGCCGCCCAGCGCACGGCCAGCGCGGTCTTGCCGACCCCGGCGGGCCCGGTGACCACGACGACCGGCCCGTCAGGTCCGGCCGCGGCCGCGGTCAGCGCGGCGCTCTCGACGGTGCGGCCGTGGAATCCGCGCGGGGTACGAGGCAGCAGGTTGGGCCGTAACTGCACCGACTCCAGGACGGGTTGGGGCGTCTCGACCCGGACCGCGGGGGCGCTTTCGGGGCCGAGCGCGCCGGTGAAGGCGGCGGTCAGCTCGGCGCCCGGACGGGCGCCGAGCTGGTCGGCGAGGACCTGGCGGGCCCGGTGGTAGGCGTCCAGGGCCTCCGAGGAACGCCCCGCGTGGTGCAGCGCCTCGACCAGTCGGGCGGCCAGCGGCTCGCGCAGCGGATGGGCCCCGGTCTCCGGCCGCAACAGCTGGACGGCGCGCTCGTGTTCGCCGCCCGCGACGTACGTGTCGGCGAGCAGCTCGACCGCGGCGAGCCGCGCCTCGTCCAAGGTGTGCGCGGCGGAGCGCAGCAGCGGCGACGGGTAGGCGCCGGCCAGCGCGGGGCCCTGCCACAGGGCGAGCGCCTCGGTGAGCAGCGCGGCCCGGTCACCGGGGTCGGTGGCACGGCGGGCGAGCGCCACCAGGCCGTCGAAGCGGTGGGCGTCGAGCAGCGTCTCCGGCAGTTCCAGGTGGTACGCGGAGCCGCGCGTGCTCAGCTCGACGCCGTACGCCGATGCGTCGACACCCGCCAACAGTGCCCGCAGGCGAGAGACATGGCCCTGGATCACGGTGCGCGCGTGCAGGGGAGGCTCGTCGTCCCACAGCGCCTCGGTGAGCGTGTCGACCGAGACCGCGACATTGGCCCGCAGCAACAGCATCGCGAGCAGGCTACGCCGCTTGGCGGGCCCGAGCGGCAACGGCCCGTCGCTCCCGCTGACCGACACGGGGCCGAGGACCTGGAACTCCATGGACGGAACCCTATCGTCCGATGGCTACTGGGAATCGGGAGGTCGAACTTCACGGATACCGCACCGCCCCGTCACCGACCACGTACTCCCACTCGACTGCTCTGTGCCCCGGCCCGCACCCTCGCCGGACACCGACTGCTGCGCGAGCTGCGCCGCCGACACCCCCTGAACGGGGCGGCAGCGCCAGGTGGCACACCGCCGGGGCCTGACGGGGCAGGACTGCCGACCGCGCTGTACGGACGCCGGGCGCCGCGCCTGCTGCTGCCGGACTTCGCCACCCGGGCCGCGCTGCTCGGCGGGCGCGGGGCCCGGAAGAGCGTCGCCCGCACCGGCGGCAACTACGGCCCGTACGAGGGGGCCGGCCGCACGGTTGGTGGTACCGGGCGGCGGGTGGCGGAGGGACGGCCTCGCCCCGCCCACCGCGTGCCCCCGAGTCCCCGGGCGGTCCTGTGGAAGCCGACCGTGCTGGTCCTGGTGCTCACCGTCGGGCGGTCCTCGCCCGGCAGGCCTCGCAGGCGTGGACGCCGGTGTCGCCGTAGCGGCGGATCGGTGTCCCGCAGCCGGCGCACGGGCCGATCTGCCAGGGCTCGCAGCCGTGGGCGAGGGCGACTTCGCGGCGCTGGGTCTCGGTGGCGTCGAGCCGGCGGTCCTGCCGGGGCACCGTGAACAGCCGTTCGGGGACCTCGTCGAAGATGTGCAGGCCGGTGCCCGCGGAGTTCCCGCGCCGGGGCCGGGGGTCGTTGAAGGTGAAGGTCTCCTCGCCGTAGCGGCAGGTCGCGTCGAGTTCCTGGCGGGTGTAGGTGATGCCGGCGTCCCCGGCCCCGGGTTCGGCCGGGGAGTCCTCGTCCTCGTCGGGGCCGAACATGTCGTGCCAGCGGTCCCGATCGACCGCGGGCACCCACATCCGGGAGACGGAGCGCGGGTCGTGCTGGTCGGGGATGCGCATCGGAACGAACTCGCCGTCCGCGCTGGCGACGACGAGCTGGTCGACCTCGGTGGGCGCCTTCGCGGGCAGGCACAGCGCGGGCAGGAACCACTCGGCGTGGAAGCGCCCGCAGGAGCTGCCGTTGACCGGGCAGGGCCGCACACTGCCCGGCAGGCACTTCCACTGCTGCAGGTGCCGCACCCCGGCGCGCACCACCATGGCGAGCGGGGAGGCGATCTCCTTCCAGCTGAAGTCGTCGACCCGGGCCCAGGGTGCCCGCTCGACGACGGCGGAGCGGTCGGTGTCGGTCACCCACAGCGGGACGATCCCGTGCTCGGCAGCGGCGCGGGAGCGGCGGCGGACGGTGTCGGCGGTGATCGGCGAGTACTGGGCCTCCCATCCGATCCGCCGGCCGTCGTCGCCGGTGACGAGGACGTCAGTGCGGATCCGGCCGTCGGTCGCGCGGGCTTCGATCTCGGCCCGGTGGCCGTGGCGTTCGGCGGCCCGGGCGATCCGCTCCTTCATCGCCTGGTGCTTCGCGCTCTCCTCCGGGGTGGGGGTGTGGCGCACCGGCAGGTGGGCGGCCACCCAGACGGTGCGGCCGCCGACCGTCCGGCGGCGGATCGTCATCCACGGGGACCGGCCGTCCTCCTCGGCCTGGCAGGCGCCGTCACCGTGGTGCTCCAGGCACTCCAGGAGCTCGCGCTCGCGCCGGTCGATCGGGGTGGTGACCTCCTCCAGCAGGCCGGGCCGACCCGGATGGCCGAGGTCGGGCATGGTCAGGTTGATCTCGATGCCGTACGCGGTGTGGAAAACGCCGTTCGCCATATCCGGAGAATAGAAACAGGAAGCGGCAATTTAAACACCGGTGCGAATGTTTAGAATCGGCGAATAAAAGCCTCGAATAACATCAGCCCCACGGTCAACAGGGTCCGGCATTCTGTTTGAATTCCACCCGTGCCCGCCGATCCGACCAGCGGACCTGCGGGCATCCGCGGGTACCGCGAAGGGCCTGGGAGAGGACCTGGGCGCACCCGTCCGGAACGCGGCGACCACCGTCCCGGCCTACGTCGGCGACCACCAGGCCGAAGACGTCCTCGCCCGGGTCGCCACCGGCATCGGCATCACGGAGAAGCCCGCCCGACCCTAGCGGGCCAGCACGGCGGAATCAGCGGCGCGAGGCCGCACAACGGTCGCCTCCGGGCGGTACGGATCGGGCCTCAAGGCATTCGCCAGAGGCGACGAGCGCAGGACGTGCCGGTAGCCGGCAGCACCGCCACCCCGCAGGGACTCCAGATAGAACACCTTCAGGATCACGGCGAGCTCTGCCTCGGTGACGTCCACGCTGCGCCGGCTGGAGCCCTCTACGGTCCGCGCCCTGGCGATCGCCGCGCCCAGCAGGTCGGCGTCGACCCCGGGGAGGAGGCCGGCCTTCGCCTCCTCGCGGACGGCGTGGAGAAGGGGCATGTCGAAGGCACGCACGCTGATCGTGGTGTCCGGCACGCAGTCGTCCACCGGTACGACGGGCTGCTCGGCTGGACGGTCCCGCAGGGCCCGGTAGCGCAGCAGGTCCTGCCCCAGGCCGGTTACGCGAACCGCCCACGCCGGGCGGGCTTCGCCGACGGCGAGACCGTCGAGCAGTTCGGGACTCGCGAACTCGCACACCTTCGCTCCGACGAGCCGGCGCACGGTCCCGTGCTCCGCGATCCGGCGCTGTAGAGGCAGCTCCCCGGCCAGCCAGCCCGAACTCTCGGCAGCGACGGCCTCCAGCAGCACCCACTCATCGTGACTCAGAGCCACAAAACCCTCCCTCAACGTGACTGTGCCGCCGATCCTGCCACGCCGCCCTCGACGGCGCCCCGGCCTTCACAAATCCCGGGGGAACACGGCCGGCACCGTCCGACCGCTGGTCCCTCATGCCACCGTCGCCCGGACCGGGTGCAGCGCGATGCCCAGACATCGGTCTGGACAGGCGGCTCCCGGACGACGGGCAGGCCGTGGGGGCGGCGCCGATCCAGCGGGACTCTCACACCACCACCACTCCCCCGCCGTTACCGCAGGCGACGCCCACCGCGGCCATGTACCCGCGCAGTCAGCCGTCGTACGGGGTGGGGTCGGCGCCGGCCGCGAGCCGGCCGGGCACCGGGCGGCCGGTGGACTTGTACGCGGCGACCTCGCAAGGCGATGCCTGGACCGGTCGGCAAGTCTCTTCCCAGGCAGAGGAGTTGAACACTGGCGGCGACCGCCGCGACGTCAGCTACCGCCGTCGCCGGCGACCGCTCCGGCCGCGGTGCAGTGCGGGTGCGAGAGGGCTACGTGCCCCGCACCCGTCGGCGCCGAACCCTGCTTTCCCGGTCGGGGGTTCGGCCGCCCGGGAGGGTCGGGCCAGGGGTTTGCGCGATCACCGACAGGCCATTCCGGTCATTCGGTGGCCGATACCCGCGGAAGGTCGCCTTCTTCCCGGATGCCGCACCCCGGGGTGCGGGGGACTGCCATGCTGACATCAAAGGAATGTGACATTTCACATTTCGCCCATCCTCCTATCCCTGCCCCCGAGGAGAGACACCCATGAAGACCACCGTCATCGCCGTCGCCACCGCCGCGACCCTGACCACCCTGGCCACCGTCCAGGGGGCCGCCGCCGCGCCGGCCGGGCCGGTCGGCGCGGTCGTGACCTGCGGCACCCCTGGCGCGCCCGGTCCGCTGCTGACCCGAGCCTGCGTCGAGGTGACCGGCAACCAGGTCCGCTTCTACGGGGTGGCCACGGCCGGTGACCCGTCCTGGCAGCCCCAGTCCGTCGGCTTCGCCGTCTCCGGCACGGTCGTCGGCGGCGCCCCCCTCGCCCCCGTCAACCCGACCGTCCTCGTCCAGGCCGGCTCGAACCAGGTCGGCAGCGTCTTCTCCAGCGCCCCGTGCGGCGCCACCGTCAGCAACACCTTCTCGGTGAACCAGCCCGGCTGGCCCGCCTCGACCGCCACCGTCTCCACCGTGGTGGCCTGCTGACGCCGGACTCCCGCAGGTGTGCCCCGGCCCGCCCGGGGCACACCTCGCCACCGCCCCTCGGCGGGAGGGCACTCTTCCCGCCGCAGCAGGTCAACCGGTACCCGCAACCCGCCACGGCGAACCGGCCGATGTCGCGCAGCCCGAGCACGGGAGCCGGCCGCCGCTTCCTCCCCGGTCTCGGCGGCAGCGTCCAGCGCAACCGCCCGCTCACGGCGCCTCCCGACGCCGCCGGTACCCCGTTCGCCGCCAGCCGCACCCTCGGGAATCCGGGCGATCGAAGCCCAGTTCCGGGTGCGGGAGGGCTACCGGGTACTGGCGACGTGGGCCATTGTCGACCTGGGAACGATCGCCCGCGACACCTACCGGAACGACGAGCTCGGCCGGGGCAATCACTCGCCGACCGACCTGGCCGAGCGGCTCGGCGTCTCGCCATCGGCAATCTCCGCCGCCGCGTCCGGAACCGGCTGGAATCCCCCGATCAACAGGTCAACCGGCGTGCTGGCGCACCGAAGAACCGGCGCCTTCAGTAGAGGTCGAGGAACGCCGAAGGGACGGACACGTGACTGTGTCCGCCCCTTCGGCGTTCGTGGTAGCGGGGACAGGATTTGAACCTGCGACCTCTGGGTTATGAGCCCAGCGAGCTACCGAGCTGCTCCACCCCGCGTCGTGCTCCCGACTGTACGGCACCAGTCGGTGATCACCAACTCGGTTCGGCCCGGGCACCGGCGAACAGCGCGAGGGCCGCGCTGATCTCGTTCGGCTTGAGGGCCGCCGTGGCCAGGTTCTTGATCTCGCCAGCCGGGGGCTCGGGCGGCTGCCAGTCGATGCCGACGGCGGTCAGCACGGCGACCAGGTGCTGTACGGCGGAGGCCAGGCGGTCGGCGTTCTCTCCGGACAGGACGCGTCCCGCCTTGCTCGGGAGGTCCGCCAGGGCCTTCCTCTGGGAGGCGACCCGTTCCACGTCGGGCGTAGGGCGGCCACCGCCGCGCCGGGGTCGGTGCGGTGGTGGCCGCCCTCCTCGCCGTCGGCGAGCCGCCCCGCCCGGTGGGCCGCCGCTGCGAACGGTGGTCCCGTGCGAGCGCATCGGCCGGGCAGGACGAGTCGGAGGAGTTGGACGGGGCCGACCGGCCGGTCACCAGCCGTCGGTGAGCCGGAGGGCGTGGGAGAAGGAGGCTCCGCCCGTGTTCGTCCATTCGTCGAGGACGCCGTAGGTGTCGTCGCGGGCGATGAGGTCGGCGCGGCCGGTGCCCCGGAAGTCACCGGCGACCGTCTGGGAGAACGGACCCCACCCGTCGGTGACGAGCACCCGGTCGGCGAAGGTGCCGTCCCCGTTACCGGGCCACATGTACAGGTTGCCCGTCGCGTCCTCCCTCGCCATCAGGTCCGCGTGCCCCGTCCCCCGGAAATCACCGGCGACCGTCTGCGAGAACGGACCCCATCCTCCAGTGACCAGCACCCGGCCCGCGAAAGTACCGTCCCCATTACCCCGCCACATGTACAGGTTGCCCGTCGCGTCCTCCCTCGCCATCAGATCCGCGTGCCCCGTCCCCCGGAAATCACCGGCGGTGGTCTGGGAGAACGCGCCCCAGCCGGCCGTCAGGTCGGTCCTGGCCGCGAAGGACCCGTCTCCCCGCCCCGCCCACTCGTACAGGTGCCCGTCCGAGTCGTCGCGGGCGACGAGGTCGCCGGTGCCCTTGCCGTGGAAGGCTCCGGCCGTCGTCTGGGAGAAGGTGTGGGAGGGGCTGGCCGGGGCGGGCCGCGGGGCGAGGACCTCGGCGAGGGCCGCGTTCCCGTTGGTGGTGAAGTGCAGGTGGTCGGAGGAGACGTAACCGGCGAACGCGGCGCTCGGGTTGAGCGGGTCGCGGGTCGCCCGGTCGAAGTCGTGGAAGCCGTCGATGGCCGTCGTCGTGCGGATCCAGTCGTTGACGCACCGGCGCACCCGGTCGCGGGCGGCGGTGTAGTCGGCGTGGCCCTGGAAGGCGGGGATGGTGGCGACGGTGAAGCGCAGCCCGGCCGCGTGCGCGCGTGAGGCCAGCTGCTGGATGCCCGACTCGAGCGCGGAGTCGGAGGCGTCGTCCATCGTGATGTCGTTGATGCCCTCGTAGAGCACGACGCTCCGCACTCCGGTCTGGGAGAGGACGTCCCGGTCGAAGCGGTTGAGCGCGCTCTGACCGAAGCCGACGCGTCCTCCCGTCCCGTCGGTGAGGATCCGGTTGCCGGAGATGCCCTTGTTGACGACGCCCTCGGGCGTCGGTCGGGCGTTGAGGGCGCGCCCGTAGTCGTCGGTCCAGCGGGTGTTGGAGTCCTGGTCGGTGTGCCCGCCGTCCACCTGCGAGTCGCCGAGGGCGACCACCGTCCCGTCGCTGCCGGCGGCCGTGACGTCCAGGCCGGCCAGGAAGGCCCAGTAGGCGTACGGGGTGGAGAGGTTGGCGCCGCCCGTGTCCTGGGTGCGGTCGGCACCGTCGCCGGGGGCGGAGGTGTAGGAGGTGGTGAGCGTGTACGGGTGGTAGGGCGCGGTGGTGACCTTGTCGGGCAGCCAGAGGCTGACCAGCAGGTTCTCGTCCGCGGCGACCGGGAAGGCGACGGGGTCGCTGTAGACCTCGCCGCCGGGTGGGACGACGGTCCGGCCCGAACCGCCGAAGGTCAGGGTGACCGGCGTGGCCGCCGCCGTGGCCGGGTTCCCGATCCGGGCCGAAGTCCGCTCCTGGGCCGCGACGGTGACGTGCCCGATGGTCACCGGGTCCGGACTGAAGGTGTTCACCAGGCGGATCCGGGCGGAGCTGCCGCCGATACTGGTGTGGACGACCATGCGCAGGGTCTGCCGCCCCGTCACGCCCGAGGCTGCCGACGGTCCGGCCAGGCTCATGGCGGTACCCCAACTCCCCGTCCAGGCCGCGGACTCGGGGCGCGGCGCGCCCGGGCCTGGCGGGAGCGCGGCGGGGACCTGCCCGCAGCCGGCGGCCGCGTTCGCCGGGGCCGCGGGCGGCAGGGCGGCGAACGCGCCGAGGACGACGGCGGCTGCCGTCATGGCGGACAGGCGGCCCCGCGGTGGGCGGTGGGCGACGTGCACAGGAGTCCTTTCGCCGGGTACGGAAGACCGTTTTCCCGCATGGCTCGGGTGACCAGGAAATGGCGGCGATCCGCTTCCCGGAGGAGGAGGTCCGAGAATGCGCCGAGAAATCTCGGAGACCGCTCGCCATCCACCATGCAATCACCGCCGGCCCGGCTTCCGCCAGGAGGAACATCAGGCGGAAGCCATGGGGAAGTTCCAGCAGAAACCGCGCTGTACAGGCGAGATCGGCGGGAAGCAGGCGGAGTGGCCTGATCGTGCGTCAGCTGACTGTCGCGCCTGACGGAATTTGCGATATACCGTCTCGGGCACTTTCCGCCCCGACAATCCGCCAATCTCCTCCTGGCGTGATCACCTGTCGAACCTCGAAATCTCGAATGAGGGGACATCACATGGCAATCGGACGACGGCAACTCCTCACCTCCCTCGCGCTGACCGCCCTCGCCGCACCCGTCCTGGCCAAGGGGACCGCGACCCGAGCCTCCGCGGCCACGGGTACGGGTACGGGTGCGGCCGCACGTATGGCCGCCGGCTCCGGGCCGCTGTTCATGCAGGTCGTCGCCCACGAGGACGACGACATCCTGTTCATGAACCCGGACCTGTCCAACGCCCTCGCCGACGGCACGCCGTCCGTCACGGTGTTCGTCACCGCCGGGAACATCACCGGTGACCCGTGCGCGGGCGGCTGCTGGGACCCCGCCGGCGACCCGCTGCGCACCTGGAACCGCCAGATGGGCGCCGTCAACGCCTACTCCCGGATGACCGGGGTCGGCGACAACGACCCGGCGACCGACGAGATCGGGCACTGGACGGTCGAGGCGTGGACGGTCGCGGGCAAACAGGTCGAGCGGTACATGCTCAAGGATCGGCCGGTGCACCTGATCTTCCTCAACCTGCACGACGCCGGGCTCGCCAACGTGCTGAACGGCGGCACCGACACCACGGTCGTCCCGAAGGGCAGCCCGCTGTCCGGGCCATCGACCTACACGGCGGCGGACGTCGTCGAGGTGCTGCGGCAGATCATGGTGACGTACCAGCCGACCGTGCTCCGGGCCCAGGACGAACTCCCGGACACCCGCTACAAGGACGACCACTCGGACCACATCTCCGCCGCGAAGTTCGCGGGCATGGCGGCGAGCCAGTACGGCGGCTCGCTGGTCCAGGTGAACTACCGGGACTACAACATCAGCGACTGCCCGGTGAACCTCGACCCGGCGACGGTCGGCACCAAGGGCGTGTTCGTTTCCGAGTACGCGAGCCACGACCACTCGGGCAACTACGAAACCGCCTGGTTCTCCCGGATGTACTACCGCTGGTCGCGCGGCACCTCCTGGGCCGGGCTGAACCAGGACGGCCGCCCGCAGGTCTTCGTCGTCCGGGCGGGCTCCCTCTACACGTACTGGCGCCAGGGGGACGGCAGTTGGGGCGGCCCGGCACGGTTCGCCGACCCGGGCGGGCGGCTGGCTCCGGGCATCGCCGTCGGCACCAACGCGGACGGCCGGATGGAGGTCTTCGCCCGCCGCCTCACCGACCACCACATCGTCTCCGTCCCGCAGACCACGCCCAACGGCGTGTGGCGGGACGGCTGGGCCGACCTCGGCAACCCCAACGCCGGGCTCGTCAACGCGGGCCAGGTCGGCGTGCCCGCGGTGGTCGCCTCCCAGGACGGCCGGCTGGAGCTCTTCGTCAAGAACGGCGGCGGCGGGCTCAGCGCGATCCGGCAGACCAGCCCGAACGGCGCCTGGACGACCACCTGGGACGACCTGCACGGCATCGACATCCAGGACCCGGTCACCGCGATCCGCAACGGCGTCGGGAGGATCGAGGTCTTCGCCAGCACCCGCGACGGGGTCGTCAACTGGTGGCAGACCGCTCCGAACGACGCCATCAACGGCCCGGGCCCGATCCCGAACTCCCGGCCGGCCAGCCCGCCCAAGGCCGCGCTCGACCAGGACGGCCGCATCGAACTCGCCTACCGCGAGGCCGAAACCGGCGCGATGCTCGTCAGTTACCAGACCCGGCCCGGGGGACCGTGGAGCCAGTCCCCGACCGACCTCGGCGGCCACAAGGGCGTGGGCGAGCCGGCGATGGCCAACCTCGGCGGGCGGGTCGTCCTGTTCGAGCGCAACGGCGGCGGCGGTGTGAGCACCACCGCCCAGACCGCGCCGAACGCCGGCTACGGCGCCTGGCAGGACCTCGGCGGCACCGTCCTCGACTACCCGACCGCGATCGTCGACGGCGGCGGTGCCCTGTACGTGTTCGCCATCGGCACGGACGGCCGCGTCTACTTCCGCACGGGCACGACGCCCACCAACCTCGGCGGCTGGCAGGGCATGCCCCTGTGACCGCCGGTCCCGTCGGCCGGTCGGAGACC
>NZ_JBHUAL010000059.1:0-41503 GCF_042789775.1 Kitasatospora sp. NPDC056800
GCGCGGATCACCGCCCCCCTAGCCCCGACCTGAGCTTGATGTACGGAGATTTGTGATGAACGCAGCACCCCAGGAAGTCGTCGCGGCACTCCGGGATTCCCTCAAGGAGATCCAGCGGCTGCGCCGGGAGAACCGGCAGCTGGTGGACGCCGGCCGCGAGCCGATCGCGATCGTCGGCATGGCCTGCCGTTACCCGGGCGAGGTGACCTCGCCCGAGGAGCTGTGGCAGCTGGTCGACGGGGGTGTGGACGCGATCTCCGGCTTCCCGGTCAACCGGGGCTGGGACGTCGAGGCGCTGTACGACCCCGACCCGGAGACGCCGGGCACCAGCTACGTCCGCGAGGGCGGCTTCCTGCACCGGGCCGACGAGTTCGACCCGGCGTTCTTCGGGATCAGCCCGCGTGAGGCGCTGGCCATGGACCCGCAGCAGCGGCTGCTGCTGGAGACCTCCTGGGAGGCCTTCGAGCGGGCCGGGATCGCGCCGACCTCGGTGCGCGGCAGCCGGGTCGGGGTGTTCGCCGGTATCGCCACCGCCGACTACGCGGCCCGCTTCCAGTCCGTCCCCGAGGAGGTGGAGGGCTACCTGGGCAACGGCAGCGCCGGCAGCGTGGCCTCCGGCCGGGTGGCGTACGCGCTGGGCCTGGAGGGCCCGGCCGTCACCGTGGACACCGCCTGCTCCTCCTCGCTGGTGGCGCTGCACCTGGCGAGCCAGGCCCTGCGCTCCGGCGAGTGCTCGCTGGCCCTGGCCGGCGGCGTCACGGTGCTCTCGACCCCGGCCGGCTTCGTGGAGTTCAGCCGCCAGCGCGGGCTGGCGCCGGACGGCCGCTGCAAGTCCTTCGCCGCCGCCGCGGACGGCACAGCCTGGGGCGAGGGCGTCGGCATGCTGCTGCTGGAGCGGCTCTCCGACGCCCGGCGCAACGGCCACCCGGTGCTGGCGCTGGTCCGCGGCTCGGGCATCAACCAGGACGGTGCGAGCAGCGGGCTGACCGCGCCGAACGGTCCCGCCCAGCAGCGGGTGATCCGGCAGGCGCTGGAGAGCGCCGGGCTGGCGGCCGGCGAGGTGGACGTGGTGGAGGCGCACGGCACCGGCACCACCCTCGGCGACCCGATCGAGGCCCAGGCGCTGCTCGCCGCCTACGGCCAGGACCGCGAACGGCCGCTGCTGCTGGGCTCGTTGAAGTCCAACATCGGCCACACCCAGGCCGCCGCCGGGGTCGGCGGCATCATCAAGATGGTCGAGGCGATGCGCCGGGGCACCGTCCCGCGCACCCTGCACGTGGACGAGCCGACGCCCGAGGTGGACTGGACGGCCGGGTCGGTCGAGCTGGTCACCGAGGCCCGGGACTGGCCGGAGACCGGCCGCCCGCGCCGGGCCGGGGTCTCCTCCTTCGGCGTCAGCGGCACCAACGCCCACGTCATCGTCGAGCAGGCGCCGGAGGCCCCGGCCGACCCGGAGGCCGAGGCGCCGGCCGGGACGGCGCCCGCACTCGCCCCGCACCTGCTGTCGGCGAAGACCGTCCCCGCGCTGCGGGAGCAGGCCGCCCGGCTGCGCGCCCGGCTGGACGCGGACCCCGGGCTGGACCTCACCGACCTGGCCTACTCGCTGGCCACCGGCCGCGCGCGGTTCGCCCACCGGGCCGCCGTGGTCGCCGCGGACCGCGCCGAACTCACCGCCGGGCTGGCCGCGGTGGCCGAGGGCGACGGGATCACCGCGACGACGACCGGCAAGACCGCGTTCCTGTTCACCGGCCAGGGCGCCCAACGCACCGGCATGGGCAGCGAGTTGTACGCGGCGTTCCCCGTGTTCGCGGCGGCGTTCGACGAGGTCTGCGCCGAGCTGGACCGCCACCTGGAGCGCCCGCTGCGCGAGGTGATCGCCGAGGGCGGCGAACCCCTGGACCGTACGGGCTGGACCCAGCCCGCGCTGTTCGCCGTCGAGGTGGCGCTCTACCGCCTGGTCGAATCCTGGGGCGTCCGGCCGCACTTCCTGGCCGGGCACTCGATCGGAGAGGTCGCGGCCTTCCATGTGGCCGGGGTGCTGTCTCTCCCGGACGCCGCCCGCCTCATCACCGCCCGTGCCCGTCTGATGGAGCACCTCCCCACCGGCGGCGCCATGGTGGCGCTCCGGGCCACCGAGGAGGAGGTCCTGCCCCTGCTCACCGAGCGGGTCTCGATCGCCGCCGTCAACGGCCCCCGCTCCCTGGTCATCGCCGGTGACGCCACCGAAGTCCGGGCCGTCGCCGCACAGTTCGACAAGGCCCGCGAACTGCGCGTCAGCCACGCCTTCCACTCCCCGCTCATGGAACCGATGCTCGACGAGTTCCGCGACGTCCTCACCGAGCTCACCTACCACGCCCCCGCCATCCCGATCGTCTCCACCCTCACCGGCGAACCCGCCACCACCGAGCAACTCACCGACCCCGACTACTGGATCCGCCACGCCCGCCACACCGTCCGCTTCCACGACGCCGTGGAGACGCTCCGGGCGAAGGGCGTCACCACCTTCCTGGAGCTCGGCCCCGACGCCGTGCTCACCGCCATGGGCCGGGACCACGGCGACGACGCCGACGAGGCCTTCGTGCCGGTGCTGCGGCGCGACCGGGCCGAGGTGCGGACCGCCGTGTCCGCCGTGGCGGCGCTGCACGGGCGCGGGGTGCGGGCCGACTGGGCGGCGTTCTTCGCCGGTTCCGGCGCGCGCCGGGTCGACCTGCCCACCTACGCCTTCCAGCGCCGCCGCTTCTGGCTGGACGCCGCGCCCGTCGCGGGCGCCGCCGACCCGGCGGACGCCTCCTTCTGGGCCGCCGTCGAGCAGCAGGACCTGGCCGCCCTCGGTTCGAGCCTCCGGCTGGCCGAGGAGGAGCAGCGCTCGCTGGGCGACCTGCTGCCCGCGCTCTCCTCCTGGCGGCGCGAGCGCCAGGACCGTTCGCTGCTGGACTCCTGGCGCTACCGCGTCGAGTGGCAGCGGCTCGCCGACCCGGCCGCCCCGCCCGGGCTCTCCGGCGACTGGCTGGCCGTCCTGCCGGCCGGCTGGACGGAGGAGGGCACCGGCGGCGCGCTGTCCGCGCTGCGGGCCCGCGGCGCGCGGGCGCTGACCGTCGCGGCGGCCGAGGGCGAGGACCGTGCCGGGCTGGCCGCCCGGCTGCGGGCCGCCGCCAAGGAGCGGCAGCCGGACGGCGTGCTCTCCCTGCTGGCCCTGGACGAGCGGGAGGCGCGGCCCGGGGTGCCGGCCGCGCTGCCCGACACCGTGCTGCTGCTGAACGCCCTGGACGAGGCCGGGCTGGACGCGCCGCTGTGGTGCGCGACCCGGGGCGCGGTGGCGGCCGGGACGGGCGACCGGGTCAGCCCCGCGCAGGCGCAGCTGTGGGGCCTGGGCCGGGTGGCGGCGCTGGAGTGCCCGGTGCGCTGGGGCGGCCTGGTCGATCTGCCGGAGGCGGTGGACGGGAAGGCGGCCGACCGGCTGGCCGCGGTGCTGGCGGGCGGGTCCGGCGAGGACCAGGCCGCCGTCCGGGCGGACGGGCTGTACGCGCGCCGCCTGGTCCGGGCGGCCGGTGGCGCGGCGGGCCGCGAGTGGCGGCCGCGCGGCACCGTGCTGGTGACCGGCGGTACCGGCGCGCTGGGGGCCCGGATCGGGCGCTGGCTGGCCGCGAACGGCGCGGAGCACGTGGTGCTGACCGGCCGTCGGGGCGGTGCGGCCGCCGGGGCCGCCGCGCTGGAGGCCGAGCTGTCCGCGCTGGGCGCCCGGGTCACGGTGGCGGCCTGCGACGTCGCGGACCGCGCGGCGCTGGCCGGGCTGCTGGACGGGCTCGGCCCGCTGAGCGCCGTGGTGCACGCGGCCGGCTCGGGGGCGATGGGGCCGCTGCGCGAGCTCGACGCGGACGCGCTGGCCGCGTCCGGCGCCGCCAAGGTGACCGGAGCGGCGCACCTGGACGAGCTGCTGGACGGGCAGGAACTGGACGCCTTCGTGCTGATGTCCTCCGTCGCCGGGGTCTGGGGCGGCGGCGGCCAGGCCGCGTACGGCGCGGCGAACGCGTTCCTGGACGCGCTGGCCGAGCAGCGCCGGGCGCGCGGCCTGACGGCCACCTCGGTGGCCTGGGGCCCGTGGGCCGGGGAGGGCATGTCGGCCGGTCAGGAGGGGCCGCTGCGGCGGATGGGCCTCGGCGCGCTGGCGCCGGACCTCGCGGTCGCGGCCCTGCGGCAGGCGCTGGACCTGGACGACACGGCCGTGACCGTGACCGAGGTCGACTGGTCGCGCTTCCACCCCGGTTTCACCGCCGTCCGGCCGAGCCCGCTGCTGGGCGCGCTGGCCGAGGTGCGGGAGTTGGAGCGCGCCGAGGAGCGGCCCGCGCCCGCCGACGACGCCGCCTCGGCGCTGCGCTCCGCCCTCGCGGGCCTGCCGGTCGCCGAGCGCTCCCGTTCCCTGGTGGAGCTGGTGAGCGGTCTGGCGGCGGAGGTCCTGGGCCACCCCACGGCCGACGGGATCGAGGTGGTCCGCCCGTTCCAGGAGCAGGGCTTCGACTCGCTGACGGCGGTGGAGCTGCGCGACCGGCTCGCCCGGTCGACCGGGGTGCGGCTGCCGAGCACCCTGCTGTTCGACCACCCGACCCCGGAGGCGGTGGCCGCCCGGCTGCTCGGCGAACTGCTCGGCGAGGACGGCTCGGCGGCCGCCCCCACCGCCGGCCCGGTGGACGCCGGGGAGCCGATCGCGATCATCGGGATGAGCTGCCGCTACCCCGGCGGGGTCGGCTCGCCCGAGGAACTGTGGCAGCTGGTCGCCCAGGGCCGGGACGCCGTCGGCGGCTTCCCCCAGGACCGCGGCTGGGACACCGCCGCGCTGTTCAGCGACGACCTCGAGCAGCCCGGCACCTGCTACGCCTCCGAGGGCGGGTTCCTGTACGACGCGGCCGGGTTCGACGCGGCGTTCTTCGGGATCAACCCGCGCGAGGCGCTGGCGACGGACCCGCAGCAGCGTCTGCTGCTGGAGACCTCCTGGGAGGCCTTCGAGCACGCGGGCGTGGACCCGGTGTCGGCGCGGGGCAGCCGGACGGGCGTCTTCACCGGCATCTCGTACCACGACTACGCGGCCCGCTTCAGCACCGTCCCGGAGGAGGTGGAGGGCTACCTGGGCAACGGCAGTTCGGCCAGCGTCGCCTCCGGCCGGATCGCCTACACCCTCGGCCTGGAGGGCCCGGCGGTGTCCGTGGACACGGCCTGCTCCTCCTCGCTGGTCGCCCTGCACCTGGCGGGCCAGGCGCTGCGCTCCGGCGAGTGCTCGCTGGCCCTGGCCGGCGGCGTCGCGGTGATGTCGACGCCGGGTTCGTTCATCGAGTTCAGCCGCCAGCGCGGGCTGGCGCCGGACGGGCGCTGCAAGGCGTTCGCCGAGGCGGCGGACGGCACCGGCTGGGGCGAGGGCGTCGGCATGCTGCTGCTGGAGCGGCTCTCCGACGCCCGGCGCAACGGCCACCCGGTGCTGGCGGTGCTGCGCGGCAGCGCCGTCAACCAGGACGGCGCCTCCAACGGGCTGACGGCCCCCAACGGCCCCTCCCAGGAGCGGGTGATCCGCCAGGCCCTCGACCGGGCCGGGCTGGCCGCCACCGAGGTCGACGTGGTGGAGGCGCACGGCACGGGCACGAAGCTGGGCGACCCGATCGAGGCGCAGGCGCTGCTGGCCACCTACGGCCAGGACCGTGAACGGCCGCTGCTGCTGGGCTCGTTGAAGTCCAATATCGGCCACACCCAGGCCGCGGCCGGGGTCGGCGGCGTGATCAAGATGGTCGAGGCGATGCGCCGGGGCACCGTCCCGCGCACCCTGCACGTGGACGCGCCGTCCTCGCAGGTGGACTGGTCGGCGGGCGCGGTGGAGCTGCTGACCGAGGAGCGGGAGTGGCCGGAGACCGGCCGCCCGCGCCGGGCCGGCGTCTCCTCCTTCGGCGTCAGCGGCACCAACGCCCACGTCATCCTCGAACAGGCCCCCGAGGAGCAGCCCGCCGATGAGGTGCCCGCCGAGGAGGCTCCCGCACCGGGCGCGCTCCCCTTCCTCCTCTCCGCCAAGACCGACCAGGCGCTGCGCGACCAGGCCCGCCGCCTGCGCGACCACCTGGACACCGAGGCCGCCTCGGCCGACCTCGGCCTCTCCCTCGCCGTCTCCCGCACACAGTTCGCCCACCGCGCGGCCCTGGTGGCCGCCGACCCGGACGGCCTGCGGGCCGGACTGGAGGCGCTCGCGGCCGGCGAAGCGGCGCCCGAGCTGGTGCGCGGCACGGCCTCCCCCGGCCGCACGGCCTTCCTCTTCACCGGCCAGGGCGCCCAACGCGTGGGCATGGGCAGCGAGTTGTACGCGGCGTACCCGGTGTTCGCGGCGGCGTTCGACGAGGTCTGCGCCGAGCTGGACCGCCACCTGGAGCGCCCGCTGCGCGAGGTGATCGCCGAGGGCGGCGAACTCCTGGACCGTACGGGCTGGACCCAGCCGGCGCTGTTCGCCGTCGAGGTCGCCCTCTACCGCCTGGTCGAATCCTGGGGCGTCCGGCCGCACTTCCTGGCCGGGCACTCCGTCGGCGAGCTGGCCGCAGCGCACGCGGCCGGGGTGCTGTCGCTGGCCGACGCCGCCACGCTGGTCGCCGCCCGAGGCCGGCTGATGGAGCGACTGCCCGTCGGCGGCGCGATGGTGGCCGTGGCGGCCGCCGAGGCCGAGGTGCTGCCGCTGCTCGGCGACGAGGTGGCCGTGGCCGTGGCCGCCGTCAACGGCCCGCGCGCCACCGTGCTGGCGGGCCCGGAGGAGGCCGTCCTGCGGATCGCCGGGCAGCTCGCCGACGCCGGGCACCGCACCCGGCGGCTGCGGGTCAGCCACGCCTTCCACTCCCCGCTGATGGACCCGATGCTGGCGGAGTTCCGCGAGGTCGCGGCGGCGCTGACGTACCACGAGCCGCGGATCCCGGTGGTCTCCGGCACCGGCCGCCCGGTGGCCGCCGAGGAGCTGTGCACGGCGGAGTACTGGGTCGGCCAGATCCGTGCCGCCGTCCGCTTCGACGACGTGTTCCGGCGGCTGGCCGCCGACGGGGTGAGCCGGTACCTGGAGCTGGGCCCGGACGGCGTGCTGACCGCGATGGGCCAGGACTGCCTGGCCGGGACGGCGCCCGAGGGCGGCTTCGCCCTGCTGCCCGCGCTGCGCCGGGACCGGCCGGAGGCCGCGGCCCTGGTCCGGGCGGTCGGCGCGCTGCACACGCTCGGCGCGGAGGTGGACTGGCCGGCCTTCTTCGCCGCGGCCGGAGCCGCCGCTTCCCGCCGTGTGGAGCTGCCCACCTACGCCTTCCAGCGCGAGCGGTTCTGGCTGGACGGCCCCGCGCCGGCGGCCGACCCGGTGGACACCGCCTTCTGGGCGGCCGTCGAGCAGCAGGACCTGGCCGCGCTCGGCGCGAGCCTCCGGCTGGCCGAGGAGGAGCAGCGCTCGCTGGGCGAGGTGCTGCCCGCGCTGTCCTCCTGGCGCCACCGCAAGCGGGACGGCTCCCGGCTCGACTCCTGGCGCTACCGGGCGGGTTGGCAGCGGCTCCCGGAGCCGGCGGCCGTCCTGCCGCGGGCCGACCGCCCGATGGGCACCTGGCTGGCCGTGCTGCCCGCCGGGGGCGCCCCGGCGGCCGTCGAGGGCGCCCTGGCGGCACTGGAACGGCACGGCGCGGACCTGCTGCGGGTGACCGTCGGCCCGGACGGCCTCGACCGGAGCACCCTGGCGGGCCCGCTCCGGCAGGCCCTGGACGGCACGGCCCCGACCGGGGTGCTCTCGCTGCTGGCCCTCGCGGACGGCGCCGACGAGCACACCGTCACCTCCGGCGCCGTGGCGCTGCTCCAGGCCCTCGGCGACCTCGCCCCGGATGCCCCGCTCTGGTGCGCGACCCGGGCCGGCGTGACGGTCGGCGGGCAGGTCGCGAGCCCGGCGCAGGCCGCGCTGTGGGGCCTGGGACGGGCCGCCGCGCTGGAGCACCCCGACCGCTGGGGCGGCCTGGTGGACCTGCCGGAGGAGTTCGACGGCCCGGCCGGGGACCGGCTGGCCGCGCTGCTGACGGGCGCGTCCGGCGAGGACCAGGTCGCGGTGCGGCCCGACGGCCTGTACGGGCGGCGGCTGCTGCCCGCGCCGTCGGCCCGGCGCGGCGACGCGCCCGGGTGGGACCCGGAGGGCACGGTGCTGATCACCGGCGGCACCGGCGCGCTCGGCGCCCGGCTGGCCCGCCACCTGGTCGCCGAGCAGGGCGTCCGCCACCTGCTGCTCACCAGCCGCAGCGGGCCCGGCGCCCCGGGCGCGGCCGACCTGACCGCCGAACTCCGCGCCCTCGGCGCCACCGTGACCGTCACGGCCTGCGACGCCGCCGACCGCGACCGGCTCGCCGCGCTCCTCGCGGACATCCCGGCCGAGCACCCGCTCACCGCGGTGGTGCACGCCGCCGGGGTGCTCGACGACGGCGTGATCGACGCGCTGACCCCGGAGCGGCTGGCGACCGTCCTGCGGGCCAAGGCCGCCTCGGCCCGCCACCTGCACGAGCTGACCCTGGACCTGGAGCCGGCGGCCTTCGTGCTGTTCTCCTCCTTCAGCGGCACGCTCGGCGCCCCCGGGCAGGCCAACTACGCCGCCGCCAACGCCTACCTGGACGCCCTGGCCGAGCGGCGCGCGGCCCTCGGCCTGCCCGCCACCGCGGTGGCCTGGGGGCCGTGGGACGAGGGCGGCATGGCCGCCGGGGGCGAGGTGCTGGAGCGCGCCCGGCGCACCGGGGTGACCCCGCTGGCGCCGGAGTCGGGGCTGGCCGCCCTGGACGCCGCGCTGGCCCAGGGCGACACCGCGGTCGCCGTGGTGGACGTGGACTGGTCCCGGTTCGCGCCGGGGTTCGTCGCGGCCAGGCCCAGCCGGCTGCTCGCCGAGCTCCCGGCCGTCCGGGCACTGGCCCCGGAGCGGGACGGCCCGGCCGCCGCGGCCGAGGACGGGAACGCGCTGGCGGCCAGGCTGGCCGGCGTCTCCGGGGCGGAGCGCGAACGCGTCCTGCTGGAGCTGGTCCGCCGGCTCACCGCGGAGGTGCTCGGGCACCGCGGGCCGGAGGCGGTGGAGCCCCGGAAGGGGTTCCTGGAGCTGGGGTTCGACTCGCTGACGGCGGTCGAGCTGCGCAACCGCCTGGGCGGCGCCACCGGCCTCCCGCTGCCCGCCACGCTGCTCTTCGACCACCCGGACCCGGTGGCGCTGGCCGCCCTGCTGGCGGGCCGGCTGGCCCCGGTGGAGGACACCGCCGGGGAACCGGACGTGTTCGCCGGGCTGGACGCGCTGGAGGCGGCGCTCACGGACGCCGGGCTGGACGACGAGGACGGCCGCCGGGTCACCGTCAGGCTGGAGACCCTGCTGGCCAAGTGGCGCGAGTTCAGGGGTGCAGGGGTGGCGGTCAGGGGTGTCCCGGCCCCGGGTGCGGCTGCCACTGTCGAGGCGGACCTCGAACTGCAAGCCGCATCGGTGGATGAGGTGCTCTCCCTGATAGATGCGGAATTCGGCCTCTGAGCGGACAACCGCTGCCTGGAAGGTGTGCAATGCCGACGGATGACAAGGTCGTCGATTACCTCAAGAAGGTGACCGCAGACCTGCGGCGGACGCGTCAGCGGGTCCGCGAGCTGGAGGCCGCGGAGCACGAGCCGATCGCGATCGTCGCGATGAGCTGCCGCTTCCCCGGCGACGTCGGGACACCCGAGGAGCTGTGGCGGCTGCTCGCCGACGGCCGTGACGCGGTCGGCGGGTTCCCCGCCGACCGCGGCTGGGACACCGACCGGCTGCTCGGCGGCAACGCCGACGGCACCGGCGCCTCGTACGTCCGCGAGGGCGCGTTCCTGTACGGGGCCTCGCGGTTCGACGCGGGGTTCTTCGGGATCAGCCCGCGCGAGGCGCTGGTCATGGACCCGCAGCAGCGGCTGCTGCTGGAGACCTCCTGGGAGGCCTTCGAGCGGGCCGGCATCGACCCGCGGTCGCTGCGCGGCAGCCGGACCGGCGTCTTCGCCGGCACCAACGGGCAGGACTACGCGGCGCTGGTGACCAGGGCGCCGGAGGCGGCCGAGGGGTACCTGGCGACCGGCATCGGCGCCAGCGTGGTCTCCGGCCGCATCTCCTACACCTTCGGCCTCGAGGGCCCGGCGGTCACCGTGGACACCGCCTGCTCCGCCTCGCTGGTCTCCCTCCACCTCGCCGTCCAGGCGCTCCGCCAGGGCGAGTGCTCGCTCGCCCTGGCGGGCGGGGTCACGGTGATGTCGACCCCGCTGTCCTTCGTGGAGTTCTCCAAGCAGCGCGGGCTCGCCTCGGACGGGCGCTGCAAGGCGTTCGCCGAGGCCGCGGACGGCACCGGCTGGGGCGAGGGCGCCGGCATGCTGCTGCTGGAGCGGCTCTCCGACGCCCGCCGCAACGGGCACCCGGTGCTCGCGGTGGTCCGCGGCAGCGCCGTCAACCAGGACGGCGCGTCCAGCGGTCTGACCGCCCCCAACGGCCCCTCCCAGCAGCGGGTCGTCCGCCAGGCCCTGGAGAACGCCCGGCTCTCCACCACCGACGTGGACGCCGTCGAGGCGCACGGCACCGGCACCCGGCTCGGCGACCCGATCGAGGCCCAGGCGCTGCTGGCCACCTACGGGCAGGACCGCGAACGGCCGCTGCTGCTCGGCTCGGTGAAGTCCAACATCGGCCACACCCAGGCCGCCGCCGGCGTGGCCGGCGTGATGAAGATGGTGCTGGCCATGCGGCACGGTCTGCTGCCGCGGACCCTGCACGTGGACGCGCCGTCCTCGCAGGTGGACTGGACGGCCGGGTCGGTGGAGCTGCTCACCGAGGCCCGGGAGTGGCCGGAGACCGGCCGCCCGCGCCGGGCCGGCGTCTCCTCCTTCGGCGTCAGCGGCACCAACGCCCACGTCATCCTCGAACAGGCCCCCGAGGAGCAGCCCGCGCCGGCCGCACCGACCGGGCACGGCGCCCTGCCCTTCCTCCTCTCCGCCAAGACCGACCAGGCGCTGCGCGACCAGGCCCGCCGCCTGCGCGACCACCTGGACACCGAGGCAGCCTCGGCCGACCTCGGCCTCTCCCTCGCCGTCTCCCGCACACAGTTCGCCCACCGCGCGGCCGTGGTCGCCGCGGACGGCGCCGAACTCGCCGCCGCCCTGGAGGCGTTCGCGGCCGGCGAGGAGCCCGCCCGACTGGTCTCCGGCACGGCCGACGTGACCGGCAAGACCGTCTTCGTCTTCCCCGGCCAGGGCTCGCAGTGGGTCGGGATGGCCGTCGAACTCCTCGACAGCGAGCCGGTGTTCGCCGCCCGGATCACCGAATGCGCCGACGCCCTCGCCGAGTTCACCGACTGGAAGCTCCTCGACGTCCTGCGCGGCGCCGAGGGCGCCCCCGGCTACGACCGGGTGGACGTCGTCCAGCCCGCCCTCTGGGCCGTCATGGTCTCCCTCGCCACCCTCTGGCAGGCGTACGGCGTCCAGCCCGACGCCGTCATCGGCCACTCCCAGGGCGAGATCGCCGCCGCCACCGTCGCCGGCGCCCTCACCCTCCAGGACGGCGCACGCGTCGTCGCCCTGCGCTCCCAGGCCATCACCGCCATCGCCGGAAACGGCGGCATGGTCTCCGTCGCCCAGCCCGCCGGGGAGCTCGACCTCACCCCCTGGCAGGACCGGATCTCCGTCGCCGCCGTCAACGGCCCCTCGTCCACGGTCGTGGCCGGGGACGCCGACGCCCTGGACGAGCTCCAGGCCGCCCTCGACGCCCGGGGCGTCCACGCCCGCCGCGTCCCCGTCGACTACGCCTCCCACTCCGCCCACGTCGAGCGGATCCAGGACGAGCTGCTCACCCTGCTCGCCCCGGTCGCCCCCCGGACCTCCGAGGTGCCGTTCTACTCGACCGTGGACGACGCCTGGCTGGGCACCGTCCGGCTGGACGCCGCGTACTGGTACCGCAACCTGCGCCGGACCGTCCGGCTGGAGGAGGCCGTCCGCGCCCTCGCCGCCGACGGCCACGCCTTCTTCGTCGAGGTCAGCCCGCACCCGGTGCTCGCCTCCGCCGTGCAGGACACCCTGGACGCCGCCGAGGCCACCGCCGTCGCGGCCGGCACCCTGCGCCGCGACCACGGCGGCCCCGCCCGGTTCCGTTCGGCGCTCGCCGCCCTGCACGTCCGGGGGCGCACGGTCGACTGGCCGGCCGTCTTCCCCGGCGCGCGGCGGACCGACCTGCCCACCTACCCCTTCCAGCACGAGCGGTACTGGCTGGAGGCCACCGCCTCCAACGGGGACGCCGTCGACCTCGGCCTCGGCTCCGCCGACCACCCGCTGCTCGGCGCCTCGCTCACCCTCGCCGACGACGACGGCCTGCTGCTCACCGGCCGGCTCTCGCTGCGCACCCACCCCTGGCTGGCCGACCACGCCGTGCTCGGCTCGGTCCTGCTGCCGGGCACCGCCTTCCTCGACCTGCTCGTCCACGCGGGCGACCAGGCCGGCTGCGACCGGGTCGACGAACTCGCCCTGGAGAGCCCGCTGGTGCTCCCGGAGACCGGCGGGATCGCCCTCCAGGTGCGGGTCGGCCCGGCCGACGAGAGCGGCCGGCGCGAGGTCACCGTCCACTCCCTCCGGGAGGACGCGCCGCTGGACGCGCCCTGGGTCCGGCACGCCAGCGGCTGGCTCGCCCAGGCCGCCGCACCGGCCGCCGCCGAGGACCTGACGGCCTGGCCCCCGGCCGGCGCCACCGCCGTCGACCTGGACGGCTACTACGAGCGGCTGGCCGCGGGCGGTCTCGGCTACGGCCCGGCCTTCCGCGGTCTGCGGGCCGCCTGGCTGGACGGCGACGACATCTACGCCGAGGTCCGGCTGCCCGAGGAGCAGCGCTCCCGGGCCGAGCGCTTCGGGCTGCACCCGGCGCTGCTGGACGCCGCCCTGCACGCGCTGGGCTGCGCCGTGGACGGCGGCGAGGGCCTGAACCTGCTGCCGTTCGCCTGGAGCGGGGTGACCCTGCACGCCTCCGGCGCGGCCGAGCTGCGCGTGCGGCTCAGCCGCACCGGCCGGGACAGCGTCTCGCTGCTGGTCGCCGACCGGTCCGGCGCCCCGGTGGCCACCGCCGACTCCTTCGTGCTGCGCCCGATCGGCGCCGTCGGCACGGCCGCCCGGCCCGCCACCCCCGACTCGCTGTTCCGGATCGACTGGACCGCCGTCCCGCTGCCCGAGGACACCGTCGAGCCGTACCGGACCGACGGCCTGGACGCGCTGCCCGCCGAGGTGCCGGCCACCGTCCTGGTGCCGGTCGACGCACCGGCCGACGGCGGCACCGCCGAGCAGGCCCGCGCCGTCACCCACCGGGTGCTGGAGCTGCTCCAGGCCTGGCTGGCCGAGGACCGCTTCGCGGGGTCCCGGCTGGTCCTGGCCACCAGCGGCGCGGTCGCCGCCCACCCCGGCGAGGCCGTCACCGCCCTGGCCTGCGCCCCGCTGTGGGGCCTGGTCCGCTCCGCGCAGTCCGAGAACCCGGACCGGATCGTCCTGGTCGACCTGGACGGCACCGCCGCCTCGGCCGCCGCGCTGCCCGCCGCCCTCGCCACCGGAGAGCCCCAACTCGCCCTGCGCGAGGGCACGGTGCTGGCCGCGCGGCTGGCCCGCGCGGCCACCTCCGGCGCGCTCACCCCGCCCGCCGGCGAGCCCTGGCGGCTGGACACCACCGGGCGCGGCACCCTGGACAACCTCGTCCTGACCGCCTGCCCGGACACCCTGGAGCCGCTCGCCCCCGGCCACGTCCGGGTCGCCCTGCGGGCCGGCGGCCTCAACTTCCGCGACGTGCTCAACGCGCTCGGCATGTACCCCGGCCAGGCCGGCCTGCTCGGCAACGAGGGCGCCGGCGTCGTCCTGGAGGTCGCCGGGGACGTCACCGCACTCGCCCCCGGCGACCGGGTGATGGGCATGTTCGCCGGCTCCTTCGGCACCACCGCCGTCACCGACCACCGGCTGCTGGTCCGGATCCCCCGGGGCTGGGACTTCACCGAGGCCGCGTCCACCCCGATCGTCTTCCTCACCGCCTACTACGCGCTGAAGGACCTGGCCGGGCTGCGCCCCGGCGAGTCCGTCCTGGTGCACGCCGCCGCCGGCGGCGTGGGCATGGCCGCCGTCCAGCTCGCCCGCCACCTGGGCGCCGAGGTGTACGGCACGGCCAGCGCCGGCAAGTGGGACGCGCTGCGGCCGCTCGGCCTGGACGACGCCCACCTGGCCGGCTCCCGCACGCTGGACTTCGGCCGCGAGTTCCTGGCGGCCACCGGCGGCCGCGGCGTGGACGTCGTGCTCAACGCCCTGGCCGGGGAGTTCGTCGACACCTCGCTCGGCCTGCTGCCCCGCGGCGGCCGGTTCGTCGAGATGGGCAAGACCGACATCCGGGACGCCGAGGAGGTCGCCGCCTGGCACCCCGGCGTCGCCTACCGCGCCTTCGAGCTGTTCGAGGCCGGCCCGGAGCGGATCGCCGCGATGCTCGCCGAGCTGGTCGACCTGTTCGAGGCCGGCGTGCTGCGGCCGCTGCCGATCACCACCTGGGACGTCCGCCGCTCGGTCGACGCCTTCCGGTACGTCAGCCAGGCCCGGCACACCGGCAAGGTCGTGCTGACCGTGCCGCCCGCCCCCGACCCGGACGGCACCCTGCTGATCACCGGCGGCACCGGCACCCTCGGCTCCCTGCTCGCCCGCCACCTGGTCACCGAGCACGGCGTCCGCCACCTGCTGCTCACCAGCCGGACCGGCGCCGAGGCCCCCGGCGCCGCCGAGCTCACCGCCGAACTCACCGCCCTCGGCGCCACCGTGACCGTCGCCGCCTGCGACGCCGCCGACCGCGACCGGCTCGCCGCCGTCCTCGCGGACATCCCCGCCGCGCACCCGCTCACCGGCGTGGTGCACACCGCCGGGGTGCTCGACGACGGCGTGATCGGCTCGCTCACCCCGGAGCGGATCGACGCGGTGCTGCGGCCCAAGGTCGACGGCGCGCTCAACCTGCACGAGCTGACGCTCGACCGGGACCTGGCCTGCTTCGTCCTGTTCTCCTCCGCCGCCGGTGTGCTCGGCGGCGCGGGCCAGGGCGGCTACGCCGCCGCCAACACCTTCCTGGACGCCCTCGCCCAGCACCGCCGGGCCTGCGGCCTGGCCGGCTCCGCGCTCGCCTGGGGCCTGTGGGAGCAGCGCAGCAGCATGACCGGGCACCTGGACGCCCGGGACGTCGAGCGGATGAGCGAGGGCGGCATGACCCCGCTCGGCTCGGAGCTCGGCATGGCCCTGTACGACGCGGCCGCCCTGCTGGACGAGCCGCTGCTGCTGCCCGCCGACCTCGACCTGTCCGCCCGGCGCGGCCGGGGCCCCGTCCCGGCGCTGCTGCGCGGCCTGCTCCGGGCCCCGGCCCGGCGCAAGGCCGAGGCGGTGTCCGGGCCGAGCGGCTCGGCGCTGACCCGCAGGCTGGCCGCCCTCCCCGAGGCGGACCGTACGGAGCTGCTGCTGGACCTGGTCCGCGGCCACGCGGCCTCGGTGCTCGGGCACGGCTCGGCGGAGGCCATCGACGCGGACCGCGCGTTCAAGGACCTCGGCTTCGACTCGCTGACGGCGGTGGAGCTGCGCAACCGGCTCGGCACCGCGACCGGACTGCGCCTGCCCGCCACCCTGGTCTTCGACCACCCGAGCCCGACCGCGCTCGGCCGCCACCTGCGCGCCCGGCTGCTCGACGAGCAGGCCCCGGCGACCGCGGGACCGGCCGCGGCCACCGGTGCGACGGCCCGGGACGGCGACCAGGACACCATCGCGATCGTCGCGATGGGCTGCCGCTACCCCGGCGGGGTCGGCTCGCCCGAGGACCTGTGGCGGCTGCTGCGGGCCGGCGGCGACGCCCTGACCGGCTTCCCGGCCGACCGCGGCTGGGAGCCCGGCGGCCAGGGCGGGTTCCTGCACGACGCGGCCGAGTTCGACGCGGCCTTCTTCGGGATCAGCCCGCGCGAGGCGCTCGCCATGGACCCGCAGCAGCGGCTGCTGCTGGAGACCTCCTGGGAGGCCGTCGAGCGGTCCGGCATCGACCCGCTCACCCTGCGCGGCAGCCGGACCGGCGTGTTCACCGGCACCAGCGGCCAGGACTACGCCTCGCGGCTGCGCCGCGTCCCCGGCGAGGTCGAGGGCTACCTGGGCAACGGCAGCGCGGCCAGCGTGATCTCCGGCCGGGTGGCGTACACCTTCGGGCTCGAAGGCCCGGCGATCACCGTGGACACCGCCTGCTCCTCCTCGCTGGTGGCGCTGCACCTGGCGGCGGCCGCGCTGCGCCGCGGCGAGTGCGACCTGGCGCTGGCCGGCGGTGTGGCCGTGATGTCGACGCCCGGCCTGTTCGCCGAGTTCGACCGCCAGGGCGGCATGTCGGCGGACGGCCGCTGCAAGGCCTTCGCCGCCTCCGCCGACGGTACGGGCTTCGCCGAGGGCGTCGGCGTGCTGCTGGTCGAGCGGCTGTCGGACGCCCGCCGCAACGGGCACCCGGTGCTGGCGGTCGTCCGGGCCACCGCGATCAACCAGGACGGCGCCTCCAACGGGCTCACCGCGCCCAACGGCCCGGCCCAGGAGCGGGTGATCCGCGAGGCGCTGGCCGCCGCCGGCCTGGCCACCTCCGACGTGGACGCCGTGGAGGCGCACGGCACCGGCACCCGGCTCGGCGACCCGATCGAGGCCAACGCCCTGCTCGCCACCTACGGCCAGGGCCGCGAACTGCCGCTCCAGCTGGGCTCGTTGAAGTCCAACATCGGGCACTCCCAGGCCGCGGCCGGGGTCGGCGGCATCATCAAGATGGTGCTGGCGATGCACCACGGGGTGCTCCCCCGCACCCTGCACGTGGACGAGCCCACCCCGCACGTCGACTGGACGGCCGGATCGGTCGAGCTGCTCACCGATGAGCGGGAGTGGCCGGAGACCGGCCGCCCGCGCCGGGCCGGCGTCTCCTCCTTCGGGATCAGCGGCACCAACGCCCACGTCATCGTCGAGCAGGCCCCCGAGGAGCAGCCCCCGCCGGCCGCGCCGACCGGGCACGGCGCCCTGCCGTTCCTCCTCTCGGCCCGCTCCGAGCAGGCGCTTTCCGCCCAGGCCGAGCGGCTGGCCGCCTTCCTGGCCGAGCGCCCGGAGGCCGTCCTGCCGGACCTCGCCCACTCGCTGACCGCCGCCCGGGCGGCGCTGCCGCACCGCGGCGCGGTGGTCGCCCGGGACCGCGAGGGCCTGCTGGACGGCCTGGCGGCCCTGGCCGCCGGCCGCGGCCCGCGCGGCACCGCCGCGACCGGGAAGACCGCCTTCCTCTTCACCGGCCAGGGCGCCCAACGCCCAGGCATGGGCCGGGAGTTGTACGACACCTACCCGGAGTTCGCGGACGCCTTCGACGCCGTCTGCGCCGAGCTGGACCGGCACCTGGAGCGGCCGCTGCGCGAGGTGGTGTTCCAGCAGGGCGAGCTGCTCGACCGGACCGGCTGGACCCAGCCCGCCCTGTTCGCCGTCGAGGTCGCCCTCTACCGCCTGGTCGAATCCTTCGGCGCGCGGCCGGACTTCGTCACCGGCCACTCGGTCGGCGAACTGGCCGCGGCCCACGTCGCCGGGGTGCTGTCGCTGGCCGACGCGGCCGCGCTGGTCGCCGCCCGCGGCCGGCTGATGGAGCAACTGCCCTCCGGCGGTGCGATGGTGGCGGTCCGCGCCACCGAGGAGGAGGTCCGGCCGCTGCTCACCGGGCAGGTCTCGCTGGCCGCCGTCAACGGCCCCGAGGCCGTGGTGATCGCCGGGCCGGAGGAGCCGGTGCTGGCCGTCGCCGCCGCGCTCGCCGAGCGCGGGCGCAGCACCCGGCGGCTGCGGGTCAGCCACGCCTTCCACTCCCCGCTGATGGACCCGATGCTGGCGGAGTTCCGCGCCGTCGCCGAGTCGCTGACCTACCACCAGCCGCGGATCCCGCTGCCGGCCGAGGCCACCGACCCCGAGTACTGGGTGCGGCACGTCCGCGAGGCCGTCCGCTTCCACGACACGCTGCTCGCGCTCGCCGAGCGGGGCGTCACCACCTTCCTGGAGCTGGGCCCGGACGCGGTGCTCACCGCGGCCGGCCGGGAGAGCCTGCCCGGCTCCGGGTTCGCGCTGATCGCCGCCCAGCGCCGGGACCGGCCCGAGGAGCAGTCCCTGGTCGAGGCGCTGGCCGCGCTGCGGCTTCGCGGCGCCGCGGTCGACTGGTCGCGGCTGCTGCCCGGCGCCCGCCGGACCGAGCTGCCCACGTACGCCTTCCAGCGCGAGCGGTACTGGCTGGAGGACGACGGGGGCCCGGTCGGCCTGGCCGGGGCCGGACTCGGCTCGCCCGAGCACCCGATGCTCGGCGCGATGGCCGAACTGGCCGACGGCACGGGCTTCCTGTTCACCGGTTCGCTCTCCGAGCGGACCCACCCGTGGATCGCCGAGCACGGGGTGATGGGCCGCACCGTCGTCCCCGGCGTCGCCTATGCCGAGCTGGCCCTGCACGCCGCCGAGCAGGTGGGCTGCGACCGGGTCGAGGAGATCACCCACCTCGCGCCGCTGGTCCTGCCGCGCACCGGCAGCGTGCTGCTCCAGCTGCGGGTCGGCCCGGCCGACGCCGCGGGCCGGCGCCCGCTGGCCGTGCACTCGCGGCCGGAGGACGCCCCCGAGGGCGAGTGGACCCACCACGCCGACGCGGTGCTCGGCAGCGGCGCCGGCGCCCCGGACTTCGACCTCCGGGCCTGGCCGCCGGCCGGCGCGGAGCAGGTCGACCTGACCGGCTTCTACCGGCGGGCCACCGACACCGGCTTCGCCTACGGGCCGCTGTTCGCCGGTCTGACGGCGCTCTGGCGGCGCGGGGACGAGGTCTTCGCCGAGGTCGCGCTGCCCGAGGAGGGCCGTACGGCGGCCGCCCGGTTCGGCATCCACCCCGGCATGTTCGACGCGGTGCTCCAGGCGATGGCCGCCTCCACCCTGCTGGAGCGGATCTCCACCGACGAGGCCCCGCACGGCCGGCTGCCCTTCGCCTGGACGGGCGTCGAGCTGTACGCCTCCGGCGCCGCCGCCGTCCGGGCCCGGCTCACCCCGGCCCGCACCGGCGGGGTGGCCTTCGCCATCGCCGACGCCACCGGCGCGCCGGTGGCGTCGGTGGAGTCCCTGGTGATGCGCCCGGTCTCGCCGGAGGCGATCACCGGGGCCGGTACGGGCAGCCGGGACGCGCTCTACCGGGTCGAGCCGGCCGAGCTGCGGCTCCCGGCGGCCCCGGCCACGGCCGACTGGGCGGTACTCGGCGAGCCGGCCTTCGGCCTGCCGGGCCGGCCGGACCTGGCCGCCTTCGACGCGGCCGCCCCGCACACCGTCCTGGTGCCCTGGACGGCCGGGGGCGAGGGCCCGCTCGCCGAGCGGGTGCACGCCGCCACCGGCCGGGCGCTGACCCTCCTCCAGGAGTGGCTCGCCGACCAGCGGTTCGCCGACTCCCGGCTGGTGTTCGTCACCCGGCACGCGGCCGGGGCCGACCTCCGGGACCTCGCGCACGCCCCGCTCTGGGGCCTGGTCCGCTCGGCCCAGGCCGAGCACCCCGGCCGGTTCGTCCTGGTCGACCTGGACGGGGACGAGGCCTCCGCCGCCGTCCTGCCCGCCGCGCTGGCCACCGACGAGCCCCAGCTGGTCGTCCGCCGGGGCACGGTCTCCGCGCCCCGGCTGGCCCGGGCCACCACCGCCGCCGGCGCCGACGCGACCGGCGACGCCACCGCCCCGGCCCTGCGCCCGGACGGCACGGTCCTGGTCACCGGAGCCACCGGTGCGCTCGGCCGGCTGGTCGCCCGCCACCTGGTCACCGCGCACGACGTCCGCCGCCTGCTGCTCACCAGCCGCGGCGGCCCCCGGGCCGAGGGCGCGGACGACCTCACCGCCGAACTCACCGCGCTCGGCGCCGAGGTCACCCTCGCCGCCTGCGACGCTGCCGACCGGACGGCCCTGGCGGCGCTGCTCTCCGCGCACGACGTCACCGCCGTGGTGCACACCGCCGGGGTGCTCGACGACGGCGTGCTCGACGCGCTCACCCCCGAGCGGGTCGCCGCCGTCCTGCGCCCCAAGGTCGACGGCGCGGTCAACCTGCACGAGCTGACGGCCGGCCGGGACCTGGACGCCTTCGTCCTGTTCTCCTCCGTCGCCGGGGTGCTCGGCGCCGCCGGACAGGCCGGCTACGCCGCCGCCAACACCTTCCTGGACGCGCTCGCCCGCAGCCGCCGCGCCGAGGGCCTGCCGGGCACCGCGATCGCCTGGGGCCCGTGGCTGCTCGACGACCCGGCGCACGCCGGCATGGCGGGCGGGCTCGGCAGGGCCGACCTCGGCCGGCTGGCCCGCGGCGGGATGGCGCCGCTCCAGGCGGAGCAGGGCCTGGAGCTGTTCGACGCCGCCCGGACCGGCGCCGACCCGCTGGCCGTCGCGGTCCGGCTGAACCCGGCCGCCTTCCGGGGCGGCGAGGTGCCGCCGATGCTGCGCGGCCTGGTCCGCGCCACCGGCCGGCGGGCCGCCGAGACCGGCGCCGGCCAGGACCCGGCCCGCCGGATCGCCGGCCTCACCGGGGAGCACCGGACCCGGGCCCTGCTCGACCTGGTGCGCACCCAGGTGGCCGACGTGCTCGGACACGCCTCGGCGGAGTCCGTACAGGCCACCCGGGCGTTCAAGGAGATCGGCTTCGACTCGCTGACCGCCGTGGAGCTGCGCAGCCGGCTGCACGAGGCGACCGGGCTGCGGCTGCCGGCCACCCTGGTGTTCGACTACCCGACCCCGGCCGCGCTGGCCGGCTTCCTCGACGGGCGGCTGCCCCGGGAGGGAGCACCGCGGGAGGAGCCCGTCCTCGCCGAGCTGGACCGGCTGGAGGCCGCCCTGGAGCGGCGGCTGGCGGACGGCCACGCGCTCGACGGCCTGTCGCCGCGCCTGCGGGCCCTGCTCGACCGCCTGGACGGCCCGGACGCCTCCGCGGCCGGCCTGGCCGGGGACGACAGCGACCTCGACGCCGCCTCCGACGACGAGCTCTTCGCCCTCGTCGACTCCCTGGACTGATCCAGGAACCCCCCGCGGCGGCCGGGGCGCCCCCCCCCCCCGGGCCCCCCCCCCCGCCCCCCCCCCCCCCCCCCCCCCCCCCCCCCCCCCCCCCCGCCCCGGGGGGCCCCCCCCCCCCCCCGGGGCACGGCCCGGCGGCCCCCCGGACACGCCCGGACGCGGCCGCGCCCCGCCCCGGAGCCGGACGACCCCGGCAGCCACCACTCCGCCGCAGGAAAGTGATCTGAGATGGCCAACGAAGACCAGCTTCGCGAGTACCTCAAGCGGGCGGTGGCCGATACCCGTAAGGCCCACCGGCGGCTCAAGGAGCTCGAGGACGAGCGCCACGAGCCGATCGCGATCATCGGCATGGCCTGCCGCTTCCCCGGCGGCGTGCGCAGCCCCGAGGGGCTGTGGCGGCTCCTGGTCGACGAGGCCGACGCGATCTCCGAGTTCCCGACCGACCGCGGCTGGGACCTCGACTCGGTGTACGACCCCGACCCGGGCGCCGCCGGCACCAGCTACACCCGCCACGGCGGCTTCCTGGACGGCGCGGCCGGCTTCGACGCGGGCTTCTTCGGCATCAGCCCCAACGAGGCGCTGGCGATGGACCCGCAGCAGCGGCTGCTGCTGGAGACCTCCTGGGAGGCCGTGGAACGCGCGGGCATCGACCCGCAGTCGCTGGCCGGCGGCCGGACCGGCGTCTTCGTCGGCACCACCTCGCAGCTGTACGGCACCGGTTCGGACATCCCGGAGGGCGTGGACCTGTACCTGGGCACCGGCACCACCTCCAGCGTCACCTCCGGCCGGATCGCCTACCACTTCGGCCTGGAGGGCCCGGCGGTCTCGGTCGACACCGCCTGCTCCTCCTCGCTGGTCGCGCTGCACTGGGCCGCCCGCTCGCTGCGCCAGGGCGAGTGCACCACCGCACTGGCCGGCGGCGTGACGGTGATGTCCAACCCCGGCATGTTCGTGCTGTTCAGCCAGCAGAAGGGGCTGGCCCCGGACGGCCGCTGCAAGGCCTTCGCGGGCGCCGCCGACGGCACCGCGTGGAGCGAGGGCGTCGGCATGCTGATGCTGGAGCGGCTCTCCGACGCGCGCCGCAACGGGCACCGGGTGCTCGGCGTGATCCGCGGCAGCGCCGTCAACCAGGACGGCGCCAGCAACGGCCTGACCGCCCCCAACGGCCCCTCCCAGCAGCGGGTGATCCGGCACGCGCTGGCCGACGCCCGGCTGGCGGCGGCCGAGGTCGACGTGGTGGAGGCGCACGGCACCGGCACCACCCTCGGCGACCCGATCGAGGCCCAGGCGCTGCTCGCCACCTACGGCCAGGACCGCGAACTCCCGCTGCTGCTCGGCTCGGTGAAGTCCAACATCGGCCACACCCAGTGCGCCGCGGGCGTGGCCGGGGTGATCAAGACGGTGCTGGCCATGCAGCACGGCGTGCTGCCCCGCACCCTGCACGTGGACCAGCCGACCCCGCACGTGGACTGGACGGCCGGGTCGGTCGACCTGCTCACCGAGGCGCGCGCGTGGCCGGAGACCGGCCGCCCGCGCCGGGCCGGCGTCTCCTCCTTCGGCGTCAGCGGCACCAACGCCCACGTCGTACTGGAGCAGGCCCCGCCGGTCGAGGCCCCGTCGGACGAGGCTCCTGAGCCGTCGAGCGCGCCGACCGGCCCGGTTCCGCTGGCGTTCTCCGCCAAGAGCCCGGCCGCGCTCCGGGACCAGGGCGCGCGGCTGCGCGAGCTGCTCGCCGCCGACCCAGCGCTCGTCCCCGCCGACCTCGCCTCCTCGCTGGCCTCGTCCCGCTCCGACTTCGCCCACCGCGCGGCGGTGGTCGGCGCCACCACCGCCGAACTCCACGATGCTCTAGCGGACTTCGCCTCCGGCACGGCGGACGTCACCGGGCGCACGGTCTTCGTTTTTCCCGGCCAGGGCTCCCAGTGGGCCGGGATGGCCGTCGAACTCCTCGACAGCGAGCCGGTGTTCGCCGCGCGGATCACCGAATGCGCCGACGCCCTCGCCGAGTTCACCGACTGGAACCTCATCGACGTCCTGCGCGGCGCCGACGGCGCACCCGGATACGACCGCGTCGACGTCGTCCAGCCCGCCCTCTGGGCCGTCATGGTCTCCCTCGCCGCCCTCTGGCAGGCCCACGGCGTCCAGCCCGACGCCGTCATCGGCCACTCCCAGGGCGAGATCGCCGCCGCCACCGTCGCCGGCGCCCTCACCCTCCAGGACGGCGCCCGGGTCGTCGCCCTGCGCTCCCAGGCCATCACCGCCATCGCCGGAAACGGCGGCATGGTCTCCATCGCCCTCCCGGCCGAGGACATCGACCTCACCCCCTGGCACGACCGCATCTCCGTCGCCGCCGTCAACGGCCCCAGCTCCACCGTCGTCGCCGGAGACGCCGACGCCCTCGACGAACTCCTCGAACACCTCACCACCGACGGCATCCGCGCCCGCCGCGTCCCCGTCGACTACGCCTCCCACTCCGCCCACGTCGAGCGGATCCAGGACGACCTGCTCACCGCCCTGGCCGACCTGCGCCCCCGGCCCCCGAAGGTCCCGTTCTGGTCCACTCTGGACAGCCGCTGGACCGACACCGCCGCCTTCGACGCCGCGTACTGGTACCGCAACCTGCGCCACCCGGTGCAGTTGGAGGCCGCCGTCCGCGCCCTGCTCGCCGAGGGCTTCACCAGCTTCGTCGAGATCAGCCCCCACCCCGTCCTCACCCCCGGGCTCCAGGAGACCCTGGACGAGGCGACCGCCCCCACCGTCGCCTGCGGCACGCTCCGCCGCGACCAGGGCGGGCTCGCCCGCTTCCTGGCCTCCGCCGCCGAACTCTGGGTGCGCGGCGTGGCGGTGGACCTCTCCGGCCGCTCGGCCGGCGCCCGCCCGGTCGACCTGCCCACCTACCCCTTCCAGCACGAGCGCTACTGGCTGGAGCCCTCCTCCGACACCGGGGACGTCACCGCCGCCGGTCTCGGCGCCACCGACCACCCGCTGCTCGGCGCGGCCCTGCCGCTGGCCGAGGGCGACGGGGTGGTGCTCACCGGCCTGCTGTCGCTGCGCAGTCACCCGTGGCTGGCCGACCACGCCGTCTCCGGCACCGTCCTGCTGCCCGGTACGGCCTTCGTGGAGCTGGCCGTCCGCGCCGGTGACGAGGTCGGCTGCGGCCTGGTCGAGGACCTGGCCATCGAGGTCCCGCTGATCCTCCCCGAGCGCGGCGCCGTCGTCCTGCAGGCCGTGGTCGGCGCGGCCGACGAGTCCGGCCTGCGGCCGGTGGCCGTCTACGGCCGCCCCCAGGACGCCCCGCACGGCGAGCCGTGGACCCGGCACGCGGGCGGTCTGCTCGCCGCCGACGACGCCCAGGCCCCCGCCGGGAGCGGGCCCTGGCCGCCGGCCGGCGCCGCCCCCGTCGACCTGGACGGCTTCTACGACCGGCTGGAGCAGGCCGGTTACGGCTACGGCCCGGTGTTCCGGGGCCTGACACGGGCCTGGCGGCTCGGCGAGCAGGTGCACACCGAGGTCCGGCTGCCGCGGCAGGCGCACGCCGACGCGGACCGCTTCGGCCTGCACCCCGCGCTGATGGACGCCGCCCTGCACGGCATGGGGCTGGCCCGCCGGGAGGGCGCGGCCGAGGGCAACGGCCTGCCGTTCGCCTGGAGCAGCGTCCGCCTGCACGGCACCGGCGCCACGGCGCTGCGGGTGACGGTCTCCCCCACCGGGCCGGACTCGGTGTCGCTGGCCCTGTTCGACGAGACCGGCGCCCCCGTCGCCTCGGTGGCCTCGCTGGCCGTCCGGACGATCTCCGCCGGTCAGCTGCGGGCCGCCCGGCGCGGGCAGCGGGACGCGCTCTTCCGGGTCGAGTGGGCCCGGGTCGCGCCGGGCGACGGCGGGCGGGCCGAGCGCTGGGCGGTGCTCGGCGACGACCGGGCCGTCCCCGGGCTCCGGCTGGACGGCCTGGCCGGACTCGACCGCCTGGACTCCCTGGCCGGGGCCGCCTGCGGACCGGAGGTCCTGCTCCTGCCCGCCCCGCCGGCCGACGGCGGGTCCCCGGCGGACGCCCACCGGGTGACCGGTGAAGTCCTCGGCCTGCTCCAGGAGTTCCTCGCCGACGAGCGGTTCGCCGGGACGCGGCTGGCCGTGCTGACCGGGGGCGCGGTCGCCGCCGCCCCCGGCGACCCGGTGCCCGGCCTGGTCCACGCCCCGCTCTGGGGCCTGCTCCGCTCCGCGCAGGCGGAGCACCCCGACCGGTTCGTCCTGGTCGACCTCGACGGCACCGCCGACGCGGCCGCCGCCCTGCCCGCCGCGCTGGCCTGCGGCGAGCCGCAACTGGCCGTCCGGGAGGGCGAGTTGTTCGCCCCCCGGCTGGTCCGGGCCACCCCGACCGCCGACCTCCGTCCACTCGACCCGGCCGGGACGGTGCTGGTCACCGGCGGCACCGGCACCCTCGGGGCCCTGCTCGCCCGCCACCTCGTCACCGAACACGGCGCCCGCCACCTGCTGCTCACCAGCCGCAGCGGCCCCGACGCCCCCGGCGCCGCCGAGCTCACCACCGAACTCACCGAACTCGGCGCCACCGTCACCGTCACCGCCTGCGACACCGCCGACCGCGACCGACTCGCCGCACTGCTCGCCGACATCCCCACCGACCACCCCCTCACCGCCGTCGTCCACACCGCCGGCGTCCTCGACGACGCCGTGGTCGAGACCCTGACGCCCGAGGCCCTCGCCCGGGTGCTGCGGCCCAAGCTCGACGCCGCCGCGCACCTGGACGAGCTGACCGCGGAGCTGGACCTGGCCGCCTTCGTCCTGTTCTCCTCCGCCGCCGCCACCTTCAGCAGCCCCGGCCAGGGCAACTACGCCGCCGCCAACGCCTACCTGGACTCGCTCGCGGCCCGCCGCCGGGCGGCCGGGCGGCCCGCGCAGTCACTGGCCTGGGGCCTGTGGGCGCAGCCCAGCGGCATGACCGGCCACCTGGGCGCGGCCGAGCTGGAGCGGATGAGCCGGGGCGGCACGGTGCCGCTGTCCGAGCGGGACGGGCTCGCCCTGTTCGACGAGGCGCTGGCCGTCCCCGCCCCGCTGGTGGTGCCGGCCGCGCTCGACCTCGCGGTGCTGCGCGGGCGGACCCCAGTGCCGCACCTGCTGCGCGCGCTGGTCCGGCCCGCCGGGCGGCGCGCCGCCCGGTCCCGTACCGGGGAGGACGGCGGCCGGCTGGCCGAACGGCTGGCCGCGCTCTCCGGGGCCGACCGCCGCCGTGCCGCGCTCGACCTGGTCCGGGCGCAGATCGCCGGGGTGCTCGGGCACTCCTCGGCCGAGCAGGTCGACCCCGAACTCCCGTTCAGCAAGCTCGGGTTCGACTCGGTGACGGCCGTGGAGCTGCGCAACCGGCTCTACCAGGCCTCCGGTCTGCGGCTGCCCGCGACGGCGGTCTTCGACTACCCGACGGCCGGCGCGCTGGCCGAGCGGATGCGGGCGCTGCTGCTGCCCGAGGCGGAGGCCGACGGCGACACCGACGGCGGCACCGCCGAGGAGCAGGCCGCCGAGGAGGCCCGGGCGGCCGAGATCGACGGCATGGACATCACGGACCTGGTCGAACTGGCGCTGGGCACCTCGGTGGACCCCGCAGGCGTCTGAGGAAGAGGACAGCATGACTACCCCGCCGGAGCGGATCGTCGAGGCGCTGCGCGCCTCGATCAAGGACAACGAGCGGCTCAGGAAGCAGAACGAGCGGCTGTCGGCGATCGCCGACGAGCCGATCGCCGTCACCGGCATGGCCTGCCGGCTGCCCGGCGGGGTGCGCACGCCCGAGGACTTCTGGCGGCTGCTCACCGAGGGCGGCGACGGCATCGGGCCGTTCCCCGCCGACCGCGGCTGGGACCTCGGCGAGCAGAGCGCCACCGCCCAGGGCGGGTTCCTCTACGACGCCGCCGAGTTCGACCCCGGCTTCTTCGGTATCGGCCCGCGCGAGGCCCTCGCCATGGACCCGCAGCAGCGGCTGCTGCTGGAGACCTCCTGGGAGGCCGTCGAGCGGTCCGGCATCGACCCGATCACCCTGCGCGGCAGCCGGACCGGCGTGTTCGCCGGCGTGATGTACCACGACTACGCCGCCCGGCTGGACGAGGTGCCCGACGAGGTCGCCGCCTACCTGGGCAACGGCAGCGCGGGCAGCGTCGCCACCGGCCGGGTCTCGTACGCGATGGGCCTGGAGGGCCCGGCCGTCACCGTGGACACCGCCTGCTCCTCCTCCCTGGTGACGATCCACCTGGCGGTCCAGGAGCTGCGCCGCCGGGGCTGCGACCTGGCCCTGGCGGGCGGCGTCGCGGTGATGTCCACGCCCGGACTGTTCGTGGAGTTCACCCGGCAGAAGGGCCTGGCGGCGGACGGCCGGTGCAAGGCCTTCGCGGACGCGGCGGACGGCACCGGGTTCTCCGAGGGCGTCGGCATGCTGATGCTGGAGCGGCTCTCCGACGCCCGCCGCAACGGGCACCCGGTACTGGCGGTGCTGCGCGGCAGCGCCGTCAACCAGGACGGCGCCTCCAACGGCCTGACCGCGCCCAACGGCCCGGCGCAGGAGCGGGTGATCCGCCAGGCCCTGCTCTCCGCCGGTCTCACCGCCGCCGACGTGGACGCCGTCGAGGCGCACGGCACCGGCACCACCCTGGGCGACCCGATCGAGGCCCAGGCCCTGCTCGCCGCCTACGGCCAGGAGCGTGAACTCCCGCTGCTGCTGGGGTCGGTGAAGTCCAACATCGGCCACACCCAGAGCGCGGCCGGGGTGGCCGGGGTGATCAAGACGGTGCTGGCGCTGCGGCACGGCGTCCTGCCCCGGACCCTGCACGTGGACCGGCCGTCCTCGCACGTGGACTGGTCGGCGGGCGCGGTGGAGCTGCTCACCGAGGAGCGGGAGTGGCCCGAGACCGGCCGCCCGCGCCGGGCCGGCGTCTCCTCCTTCGGGATCAGCGGCACCAACGCCCACGTCATCGTCGAGCAGGCCCCGGAGGAGCAGCCCACCGAGCAGCCCGGCGAGGAGCCCGGCGAGGAGCAGGCCCCGTCGGCCGGCACCGGCGCCCCGTGGCTGCTGGCCGGCCGCACCGAGGCCGCCGTACGGGCCCAGGCCGGGCGCCTCGCCGAGCACCTGGACACCCACCCCGCGCTCGCGGCCGTCGACATCGCCCACTCGCTGGCCACCGGCCGCTCCGCCTTCCCTCACCGCGCGGTGGTGGTCGGCGCCGACCGGGCCGCGCTCGCCGCCTACGCCGCCGGGCAGGACCCGGCCGCCGTGGTGGCCGGCACGGCGGACGTCACCGGGCGCACGGTGTTCGTGTTCCCCGGGCAGGGCTCCCAGTGGGTCGGGATGGCCGTCGAACTCCTCGACACCGAGCCGGTGTTCGCCGCACGGATCACCGAATGCGCCGACGCCCTCGCCGAGTTCACCGACTGGAACCTGATCGACGTCCTCCGCGGCGCCGACGGCGCCCCCGGCTACGACCGGGTCGACGTCGTCCAGCCCGCCCTCTGGGCCGTCATGGTCTCCCTCGCCGCCCTCTGGCAGGCGTACGGAATCCACCCCGACGCCGTCATCGGCCACTCCCAGGGCGAGATCGCCGCCGCCACCGTCGCCGGCGCCCTCACCCTCCAGGACGGCGCCCGCACCGTCGCCCTCCGCTCCCAGGCCATCACCGCCATCGCCGGAAACGGCGGCATGGTCTCCATCGCCCAACCCGCCCAGGACATCGACCTCACCCCCTGGCACGACCGCATCTCGATCGCCGCCGTCAACGGCCCCAGCTCCACCGTCGTCGCCGGAGACGCCGACGCCCTCGACGAACTCGTCGAACACTTCACCACCGACGGCATCCGCGCCCGCCGCATCCCCGTCGACTACGCCTCCCACTCCGCCCACGTCGAGCGGATCCAGGACGAACTGCTCACCCTGCTCGCCCCCGTCACCCCACGCGGCGCCGACATCCCCTTCCACTCCACCGTCGACAGCCGCTGGCTGGACACCACGACGATGGACGCCGCGTACTGGTACCGCAACCTCCGCCGGACCGTCCGGCTGGAGGAGGCCGTCCGCGCCCTGCTCGCCGAGGGCTTCACCACCTTCGTCGAGATCAGCCCCCACCCCGTCCTCACCCCCGGACTCCAGGAGACCCTGGACGAGACGGCCGCGCCCACCGTCACCTGCGGCACGCTCCGCCGCGACCACGGCGGCCCGACCGCCTTCCTGGCCTCCGCCGCCCGGCTGCACGTCCGGGGCGTCCCGGTCGACTTCTCCCCCGCCCTCGCCGGGGCCCGCCGGGTCGACCTGCCCACCTACCCCTTCCAGCGCGGCCGCTACTGGCTGGAAGGGCCCCGCGAGGACGCCTCGGCCGGCGCCCTGTTCCGGACGGTCTGGCGGCCCGTCGGGGGCGCCCGCACCGGCCGCCCGGACGGCCCGATCGGCGTCCTCAACGCCGGCCCCGGCTCCACCGACGGGCTGGTCCCGTACGCCGACCTGGCCACCCTCGCCGCCGCCGAGGCGGTTCCCGCCACCGTCCTCTACCACCTGCCCGCCGCGGCGGGCCCGGACGCCGGGCTGCCGACGGCCGTCCGCGCCGCCGTCAACGGGACCCTCGACCTGCTCCGCGCCTGGCTCGCCGAACCCCGGCTGGCCGCCTCCCGCCTCGTCCTGGCCACCCGCCGCGCCGCCGGCCCCGGCCTGGACGACCTCGCCCTGGCCCCGGTGTGGGGGCTGGTCCGCTCCGCCCAGGCGGAGTACCCGGGCCAGTTCGCCCTGCTCGACCTGGACGACTCCGCCGCCTCCGCCGCGGCGGTCCCCGCCGCCCTGGCCACCGACGAGCCCCAGCTGGTGATCCGCGACGGCGTTCCGCACGCGGCCCGCCTGCTGCCCGTCCCCCACGAGCCGGCCCGCCCGATCGACCCGGCCGGAACGGTGCTGGTCACCGGCGGCACCGGCACCCTCGGCACCCTGCTCGCCCGCCACCTCGTCACCGACCACGGCGCCCGCCACCTGCTGCTCACCAGCCGCAGCGGCCCCGACGCCCCCGGCGCCGCCGAGCTCACCACCGAACTCACCGAACTCGGCGCCACCGTCACCGTCACCGCCTGCGACACCGCCGACCGCCACCAACTCTCAGCCCTGCTCGCCGACATCCCCACCGACCACCCCCTCACCGCCGTCATCCACACCGCCGGCGTCCTCGACGACGGCATCCTGGACTCGCTCACCCCCGAGCGGGTGGACACCGTGCTCCGCCCGAAGGTCGACGCCGCCGTCCACCTGCACGACCTGACGGCCGGCCACGACCTGGCCGCCTTCGTGCTGTTCTCCTCCGCCGCCGCCACCCTCGGCAGCGCGGGCCAGACCAGCTACGGCGCGGCCAACGCCTTCCTCGACGCGCTCGCCGAGCGCCGCTGCTCCCGGGGCCTGCCCGCGCAGTCGCTCGCCTGGGGCCTGTGGGCGCAGCCCAGCGGCATGACCGGCGGGCTGGCCGAGGCGGAGCTGTCCCGGATGGTCCGCGGCGGGGTGGCCCCGCTCTCCTCCGCCGAGGGCCTGGCCCTGTTCGACGCCGCGCTGGCGGCCGGGGACGCCACCCTGGTGACCGCCCGCCTTGACCTGCCCGCCATCCGCCGCCGGGCCGCTCCCGGGCCGCTGCCCGCGCTGCTGCGCGATCTGGCGGCCGGTGCGCCGGCCCGGCGCCAGGAGCCGGCCGGGGAGTTCCCCGAGGACACCGCGGGCCCGTCCGCCGCCGAGCGGCTGGCCGGCCGGCTGGCGGACGCCGGGGAGGTGGAGCGGGAGCGGATCCTGCTCGACCTGGTGCGCGGCGCGGTGGCCGGGGTGCTCGGCCACGCGGGGCCCGAACAGGTCGACCCGGGGCGGCGGTTCCTCGAACTCGGCTTCGACTCGCTGACGGCGCTGGCGCTGCGCAACCAGCTGGGCGCGGCCACCGGGCTCCGGCTGGCCACCAGCCTGATCTACGACCAGCCCTCCCCGGCGCTGCTCGCCGCCCACCTGCGCGAGCGCCTCGCCGAGCGGGCCGACGCCCGCTCCGACGGGCGGGCCGCTGAGGCGGACGCCGCCGTGGCCGGTACCGAGCCGGACGGCCCGCTGGCGACGCTCTACTGGCAGGCCTGCGAGCAGGGTTCCTCGATGGCCGCGCTCGACCTGCTCAAGGCCGCCGCCGGCTGCCGGCCCGCGTTCCGGACCGCCGAGGAGGCCCCGGCCGCCGAGCCGGTCCGGCTCGCGCAGAGCCCGGACGGCCCGGTGCTGGTCTGCCTGCCGTCCTTCGGCCCGGTCTCCGGCCCGCACGAGTACGCCCGGTTCGCCGCCGCCTGCCGCGGCCGCCGCGAGGTCCTGGTGCTGCCCCAGCCGGGCTTCCTGGCCGGTGAACTGCCGCCCGCCGACCTGGACGCGCTGGCCGGCCTGCACGCCGGGTCGGTGCTCCGGCACACCGGCGGCCGGCCGTTCGTCCTGGTCGGCCGCTCGGCCGGCGGCTGGATCGCGCACGCGGTCGCCGCCTGGCTGGAGCGGCTCGGGAGGGGCCCGGCCGGGCTGGCCCTGGTCGACAGCTACGACCCGGACTACGACCAACTGCCGCTGCTGGAGCCGTCGATGTCCGCCGCGATGAAGGACCGCGAGTCGGCCTTCGCGCTCGCCGACGACACCCGGCTGGCCGCGATGGGCGCGTACCACCGGCTCTTCGCCGGCTGGCGCCCGGAGCGGATCGCCGTACCGACCCTGCTGGTGCGGGCGGCCGACCCGTGGACCGAGGAGATCCGGGAGTCGGCCGGCTGGCAGGCCGTCTGGTCGCTCCCGCACACCGCCCTGGACACCCCCGGCGACCACTTCTCGGTCCTGGAGGACCACTCCGACACCACCGCGCGCACCGTGCTGGCGTGGCTGGCCGACGCCGTCGAGCCCGCCCTCAGACCCCTCTGACGGCCGGCCGCTGATCCACCGTTCTAACCTCCTCAGGAGACAGCTCATGAAGATCGTCATCATCGGTGCAGGGCTCGGCGGCGTCGCCTCCGCCCTGGCGCTCACCCGCTCCGGCCACCAGGTCGAGCTCTACGAGCAGGCGGACGAGCTCCGCAAGGGCGGCTACGGGGTGATCCTGTGGCCGAACGCCACGGGCATCCTGACCCAGCTGGGCATCGACCACACCGACCTCGGCCACCGCCTCGACCGGGTGGACATCACCTCGGAGACCGGCCAGCCGCTGGTCAAGGTCGACCTCGACCGGATCGCGCGCGACTTCGGCTCGCCGAACAAGGTGATCCGCCGCAGCGAGCTGGTCGAGGTGCTGGCCGCCGCGCTGCCGCCGGGCGTGCTGCGGTTCGGCGCCCGCGCCACCGTCATCGACGAGCCCGCGCCGGGGACGGACGGGCCGGTCGCGATCACCTTCGAGGACGGCCGGCGGATCGACGCCGACGTGCTGATCGGCGCGGACGGCCACCGCTCCTTCGTCCGCAAGCACCTCTTCGGCTTCTCGCCGGCCGAGCACACCGGCTGGGCGACCTGGCACGGCACCACCCCGCTGCCGGTGGAGCTGACCAACAGCAACCGGGTGCAGACCATGGCCGGCGAGCACGGCCTGTGCGTGATGCACCCGCTCGGCGAGTCCATGCTCTACTGGGCCTTCGAGACGCCGTGGGCGGACGGCGACGCGGTCCCGCCCGGCGCGCCCGGCTCCCCCGACGGCACCGGCCCGATCGGCGCCGACGGCCGGCCGCAGTCCGCGGTGGCCAACCTGCGGGCCCGGTTCGCCGGCTTCTCCTCCCCGCTGCCCGAGCTGCTGGAGTCGATCAGCGACGAGGACGTCCAGGTCTTCCCGCACATCCTGCACCAGGTCCCCAAGGTGTGGGGGCGCGGCCCGGTGACGCTGCTCGGCGACTCGGTGCACGCCGTCCCGCCGCGCACCGGCATGGGCGCCAACCAGGCGCTGGAGGACGCCTGGGTGATCGGGCGGGCGCTGTCCGGCCAGGGCTCCCCCGCCGAACTGCTGCGCCGCTACGAGAAGATCCGCCGCCGCCGGGTCAAGATGCTCTACCACTACGCCGCGGCGACCGGGAAGCAGGGCCAGTCGGTGCCCGGCCTCTTCAAGCGCTCCAAGGACGGCATCTCCTTCACCGGGTTCCAGCGCTTCCAGATCAAGGCCTTCAGCAACTACCTCAACGCCAAGCCGCGCTGACGATTCATCAGTCCGCACGCCACCCGTTCCCAGAGAGAGTGACACCCGCCATGAAGATCATCCGTCAGCACGCCTACGGCGGCCCCGAGGTGCTGGAGCTGGAGGACCTCGAACTGCCCGAGCCCGGCCCGGGCCAGGTGCTGCTGCGCACCCACGCCGCGGCCGTCACCTTCTTCGACATCCTCAACCGGCGCGGCGACCTCGCCAAGCGCGACTACTACCGGGCCGACGCCGCGCTCCCGCTGGAGCCCGGCTACCAGGGCTCCGGCTACGTCGAGGCGCTCGGCCCGGACGTGACCGGCGTGCGGGTCGGCGACCGGGTCGCCTGGGCCCTGGCGGCCGGCTCGTACGCGAGCCATGTCATCGCCCCCGCCGCGCAGTTGATCCCGGTGCCGGAGGACATCGACCTCGGCGAGGCGGCCGGCCTGCCGGTGCAGGGCCTGCTCGCGTACAAGCTGACCCACGAGGCGTACCCGCTGGCCGAGGGCGACTGGGCCCTGGTGCAGTCGGCGGCCGGCGGCGTGGGCACGCTGATCACCCAGTTCGCCCGGATGCGCGGCGCGCGGGTCATCGGCGTGGTCTCCGCCGAGGAGAAGGCCGTCGTCGCCAAGGAGGCCGGCGCCGAGGCGGTGATCATCTCCGGCGGCACCGAGGACGTGGCCGCCGAGGTCAAGCGGATCACCGGCGGCGAGGGCGTCCGGGTGGTCTACGACGCGGTCGGCAAGGACACCTTCGAGGCGAACCTCGACAGCCTGGCCCCGCGCGGCTACCTGATCAACTTCGGCCAGGCGAGCGGCTTCGTCCCGCCGCTGGACCTGATGACGCTGAACGACAAGGGCTCGCTGTTCGTCACCCGCTTCTGCCTGCCGCACTTCTTCGACGAGTCGTGGCCGCCGCTGAACTTCCTGGAGCGCTGCTTCCAGTGGATGCGCGAGGGGAAGCTGACCGTCCGGATCGACTCCCGCTTCCCGCTCGGCCAGGCCGCTGAGGCGCACGCCGCCGTCGAGGAGCGCCGCACCAGCGGCCGCGTCCTGCTCATCCCCTAACACCCCCCTACACCCCCTGAATTCCCCTCAGAACACGCTTCTCGCACCATATTCGGATCTGCCTCGCAGACCGGGACGGGTAGGCTCCGCACCATGAGTGACACGAGCGCGATTTCGGTCGCGCGCGCCACGATCGACGAATTCACCGGCTCGACCCCCGCCGAAATCGACGGCGTATTCCGCCGGCTCGCCGCGGAATTCCAGGCGGACGGTTCCCTCCGCCCGGACGCGCTCGCCGGAATTCCGGCCCTGCTGGACGCGCTGGACACCGTCCCGCCCGCACACCAGGCCAGGCTCGCCCTGCTGCTCGGGCTGCTGGCCGAGGCCGCCGGCCCGGACGGCGGCTTCCCCGCCCACGAGGCCGTCCGGGCCGGCCTGGACCGCTACCTCCGGCTGCTGTCGGACGGCGGGACGGACGCCGGTCGCGGCGCCGCCCTGTTCTTCCTGCTGGGCCACTTCCCCGAGGACGGCGAGCGGATCCTCGCCGCCGTCCCCGGCACCGGGGTGGACCGGGACGACCTGTCCCGACTGGCCCGCTGCCTCCAGCCGTGGGAGACCGCGGACGCCGCGACCCGGTGGAACCTCGGCCGGGTCTTCCCCTCCCCCGCCGTCTGGGGCCTGACCGAGCAGGAGCGGGCCACCGCCCCCGCGCTCGACCAGTGGCTCGGCCTGCCCGCCGAGCGCACCGCCGAGCTGTGGGCGACCGAGACCCGGGCGCTGCTGGCCTACTCCGGCGCCAAGGCGGTCTGGGCCTGCGAGCACGGCACCACGGTGTCCCCGTTCGTGGTGCCCGCCCCCGAGGAGGAGCGGACCGCCGAGCCGTCCCCGGCCGCGGACGTCCTTCGGGGCCACGCCCGGGCCGTCCGCTGCCCGCGCTGCCGGCAGCCGCTGACCGGCGGCGCCGAGGCCGCCGTCTGCACCGGCTGCGAGGCCGTGTTCCCGTCGGTGGACGGGCTGTTGGACTTCCACGACCAGCCGTCCGGCCCGAGCGACCCGCTGCTGGCCGGCCGGTACGAGCGCGGCCTGCGGGCCGGGTTCGTCCGGATCATGGGCGCCAACTGGGGCGGCTGGGTGTCGCTCGACGACGAGGACGCCTACCTCACCGAGCACGTCCGGCCGGTCGACGGCCCGGTGCTCGACCTGGCGGCCGGCGCCGGCCGCTGGACCAGGGTGCTGGCCCGTTCGCTCGGCGAGGAGCGGGTGATCGCGCTCGACCTCTCCGCCGAGATGCTGGCCCAGCTGCGGGCCAAGCTGGACCGGGTCCTCACCGTCCGCGGCAGCGCCCTGGAGCTGCCGTTCGAGGACGCCTCGCTGGGCGGGGTGAACTGCTGGAACGCGCTGCAGGCCATCCCCGACCCGGAGCGGGCGATCCGCGAGGTCGGCCGCTGCCTGCGCCCGGGCGGCACCTTCACGGTCATGACCTTCCGTCAGGCCGCCGACCCGCTCTACCGACAGTTCCAGAGCCGGCTGGAGCGCCAGGCGCACCGCGGCTCCTTCGACCCGGAGCAGCTCACCGGCTGGCTGGCCGACGCCGGGATGACCGTGCGCGACCTGTCCGGCCCCGGAAACTTCCTGTTCGTCACCGCCGTCAAGGCATAGTCCCGCACGAGGAGAGGCCATGCCCGTCAGCCCCGACCCTTCCCAGACGTACCTTCCGGGAATGGACAACAAGGTGGTGTTCCTGAAGAACCTGATCAGCTCGCCGCTGATCGAGGTGGGGGAATTCACCTACTACGCCGACATCGACGACCCGGCGGCGTTCGAGACCCGGAACGTGCTCTACAACTTCGGGCCCGAGAAGCTGGTGATCGGCAAGTACTGCGCCATCGGCACCGGCACCCAGTTCATCATGCCGGCCGCCAACCACCCGATGATCGGCTCCACCACCTACCCGTTCTTCATGTTCGGCGGGGACTGGACCGCGCGGACGGTGGACGCGCTGGCTACCGTCGCCAGCCGCGGCGACACCGTCATCGGCAACGACGTGTGGATCGGCCGGGAGGCCGTGATCATGCCGGGCGTGACGATCGGCGACGGCGCGATCATCGGCACCCGGGCCGTGGTCACCTCCGACGTGCCGGCCTACGGCGTGGTCGGCGGCAACCCCGGCAAGCTGATCAAGAAGCGCTTCGAGGACGCGGACATCGACCGGCTCGCCCGGATCGCCTGGTGGGACTGGCCGGTCGAGGCCGTCACCGAGCACGTCCGCACCATCTTCACCGGATCCCCCGCCGAGCTCGAACTGGCGGCCAAGGAAGCCGGTCTGATCAACTGATGTTTTCCCCGGTCCCCGGCCGCCCTCGGCCGGGGACCGGCGTACGTTCGGCCCGATCACCTGTGAATGGAGTAGCACCATGGACGCCGCAGTCCTCCACACGCTCGGCAAGCCGCCCCGCTTCGAGCGGTTCCCCGAGCCGACCGCGGGCGAGGGCGAGGTGCTCGTCCAGGTCCTGGCGGCCGCGCTCAACCCCTCCACCAAGGCGGTGGCCGGCGGCGGCCACTTCGCCAGCTCCGACAACCTGCCCGCGGTGGTCGGCCTGGACGGCGTCGGCCGGCTGGAGGACGGCAGCCGGGTGTTCTTCGGCGGGGCCCGCAAGCCGTACGGCTCGATGGCGCAACTGACCGTCGCCCGCGCCCCGTTCACCTGGCCGGTGCCGAACGGCGTGGACGACCTCACCGCCGCCGCGCTGCCCAACCCGGCGCTCTCCTCGTGGATACCGCTGGAGCACGCCGCCAAGCTGCAGCCCGGCGAGACCGTCCTGGTGCTGGGCGCCACCGGCGCCGCCGGCAAGCTCGCCATCCAGATCGCCAAGCACCTGGGCGCCGGACGGGTCGTCGCCGCCGGCCGCAACCAGGAGGTCCTGGACACCCTGGGCGAGTACGGCGCGGACGCCACCGTCCCGCTGAACGGCACCCAGGAGGAGATGGCCGAGGCCTTCGCCGCCGCGGCCGGCGACACCGGGTACGACGTGATCCTGGACTACCTGTGGGGCAAGCCGACCGAGGCGCTGCTGACCGCGATGACCCGCAAGGACTTCCACCTGAAGAGCTCCGGCCCCCGGCTGGTGCAGATCGGCGAGTCGGCGGGCGCCACCATCGAACTGTCGGCCGGCACGATCCGCAGCGCGGGCCTGACCATCGTGGGCGGCGGCTTCCCGCCGCCGCAGGCGTTCCTGGACATGTTCAACCGCCTGATGGCGGGCGCCGCCGCCGGTGAGATCCGGATCGACACCCGGGCCGTGCCGCTCGCGGAGATCGAGCAGGCCTGGCAGGCCGAGGACACCGGGCACAAGCGCCTGGTCATCGTCCCGTAGTCGACGCGGTCGCCGCACGACGACCGAGGCCGCCGCCGGATTCCCGGCGGCGGCCTCGTCGTTGCCGTCACTGTCGCGTCAGGTGCCGGTCCACTCCGGTTCGCGCTTCTCCAGGAAGGCCAGCGGGCCCTCCTCGGCGTCCCGGCTGTGCATCCGGCGCTCCTCCCAGACGTAGCGGGTGGCGAAGGACTGCTCCAGCGGCGTGGTGAGGGCCTTGGCCGCCGCCTCCTTGACCGCGCGGACGGACAGCGGGGCGCAGCGCAGGATGTCGCGCACCCAGCCGTCCACGCAGTCGTCCAGCTCCCCGGCCGGCACCACGTCGTTGACCAGCCCGTACTCCAGCGCGCGCCGGGCGCTCAGCCGACGGCCCGTCATCAGGTGGCCCAGCGCGGCCCGGTAGGGCAGCTGCTGGGCCAGCCGGAACACCCCGCCGGCGCCGGCGATCAGGCCGAGCTTCGCCTCGGGCAGCGCGAAGACGGCGTCCTCGGCGGCGACGATGATGTCGCAGGCCAGCGCCAGCTCGAAGCCGCCGCCCATGGCGAAGCCCTGGACCCGGGCGACGACCGGCTTGGAGAGCGCGAACCGCTCGGTGAGCCGGGGGTAGCCCGGCTTGCCCCGGCTGCCGAAGGTGGAGGTGGCGGTGCCGGCCCTGACCCGTTCGGCCAGCTCCTTGAGGTCCTGGCCGACCGAGAAGGCCCGGTCCCCGGCGCCGGCCACCACCACCACCCAGACCTCGGGGTCGGCCTCGACCTCGTCCCAGATCCCGCACAGCTCCTCGTGCATGCGCAGGTCCATCGCGTTCAGCACCTCGGGCCGGTCGAGGGTGACGTACCCGACCCGGCCCTTCCTCTCGTACCGCACCCGTGTCGGCTCGGCCATCAGAACGGGTACCTCGCCGGGGTCTCGCGGACGGTCAGCCACTGCCACTGGGTGTACTCGTCCCAGCTGTGCTCGGAGCCGTGCCGGGTGCCGTTGCCGGAGGCGCCGCGGCCGCCGTGCGGCACGTGGGCCTCGTCGTTGATGGTCTGGTCGTTGACGTGGACCATGCCGGTGCGCAGCCGGTCGGCGATCGCCCGGCCGCGCCGCACCGAGCCGGTCTGGACGGCGGCGGTGAGCCCGTACGCGGTCCGGTTGGCCAGTTCGACGGCCTCGTCGTCGTCGGCGACCACGGTGACCGGGGCGACCGGCCCGAACACCTCCTCGGTGAAGGCGGGCATGTCGGGGGTGACGCCGGCCAGCACGGTCGGCTCGAAGAACGGGCCGCGCCGGGCGCCGCCGGCCAGCACCACGGCGCCGGCCGCCACCGACTCGCGGACGATCCGCTCGACCCGGTCGAGCTGCCGCTCGCCGATGACCGGGCCGAGGTCGACCTCCTCGCGGAAGGGGTCGCCGAGGCGCAGCTTGCGGGCGCGGTCGGCGAGCAGCTCCAGGTACCGGTCGGCGACGGCGCGGTGCACCAGGTGGCGCCCGGCGGCCATGCAGATCTGGCCCTGGTGGAAGAAGGAGCCCCAGGCCCCGGACGAGGCCGCGGCGTCGAGGTCGGCGTCGTCGAGGACGATCAGGGCGTTGTTGCCGCCGAGTTCGAGCGAGACGCGCTTGAGCATGCCGCCGGCGACCGCGCCGATCCTGGCCCCGACCTCGCTGGAGCCGGTGAAGGCGATCATCGGCACGTCGGGGTGGCGGACCAGGGCCTCGCCGACCTCGGCGTCGCCGGGCAGGACCTGGAGCAGCCCGGCGGGCAGGCCCGCCTCCTCGAAGAGCCGGGTGATCACCCGGCCGCCGGAGACCGGGGTGTGCACGTCGGGCTTGACCACCACGGCGTTGCCGAGGGCCAGCGCGGGGGCGACCGCGCGCATCGCCAGCACCAGCGGGACGTTCCAGGGGCTGATCACGCCGACCACCCCGAGCGGCACCCGGCGGGCGAAGCTCTCCCGGCCCGGCTCGGAGGCCAGCAGGTGGCCGTTGGGGCGGGTGGGCAGCGCGGCGGCGGACCACAGCTCGTCCAGGACGGCGCCGACCTCGAAGTCGGCCTTGCCGCGCACCGATCCGCCCTCGCGGACCAGCAGGTCGACGATCTCCTGGCGGTGGCGCTCCAGCACGGCGGCGGCGCGGCGCATGACGGCGGCGCGCCCGGTCGGCGGGGTCGCCGCCCAGCCGGGCTGGGCCTGCGCGGCGGCGGCCACGGCGGGGTCCACGTCCGCGGCCGCGGCCAGCGAGACCACGGCGATCGGGCGCCCGGTGGCGGGCTCCCGTACCTGGAGCTCGCCACCGGAGAGTGCCGGGTCGAGCCCGGCGTCCAGCTGAATGAGACCGCTCATCGCGGCCACCTCCCTTGTCAGTGGTTCGGCCCCGACGAACGGCGTACCGGGGCGTGTCCGTCGGGCACGCCCCCGGTTCAACGAGGCGGGGTGTGCCCGGTGATGGGCACGTCGACCAGGAGCGGCGCGGTCGCGGACGCCGACTTGGCGACGATCTCGGTGAGTTCGGCGGGGTGGGAGACCCGGACGGCCTCGATGCCGAAGAACTCGGCGGCGGCCCGGAAGTCCAGCCGGTGGCGGCCGCTGTCCGGGCCGAAGGCCAGGTCCAGGCCGAGGTAGCGCCCGTCCCGGGTGGAGCGGCTGTCCCAGGTGTCCAGGGTCTCCTTGAGGGTGCGGTACTCGCCGTTGTTCATCACCACGAAGGTCACCGGCACGCGGTAGTGGCCGGCCGCCCACAGGCCCTGGAGGCCGAACATCGCGCAGCCGTCGCCGAGCACGGCGACCACCGGGCGGCTGTCGTCGCCCATCCGGCGGCCGACGGCGGCGCCGATGCCGTGGCCGAGGCCGCCGCCGACGGTGTGCAGGTACGAGCCCGGGCGGTCCTGGCGGAGCACCTGGCGCAGCCGCAGGCCGGTGGTGATGGCCTCCTCGACCACGACGGCGTCCTCGGGCAGTCCGGCGGCCACGGCGTGGGCGGCGGCCAGCGGGTCGAGCGGGCCCGGTCCGTACGCGGCGAGCGCGGCGCGGTCGGTGGCGGCCCACCCGGCCGCCGCCCGCCGGCCGGCGGCGGCGGTCCGCTCGGCGGCCCGCGGGACGCGTCCGGCGAGCTGCTCCGCGAGGGCGGCCAGGGAGGGCCGCAGCGCGCCGTGCAGGCCCAGCCGGACGCCGAAGTTGCGGCCCAGTTCGGCGGCGTCGGCGTCCAGTTGGAGGACGGTGGTGGTCTCCGGGATCGGCGAGCCGGGGGTGTAGTGGTGGGCCATGAAGGCGTGGGTGCCGACGATCAGGACGGTGTCGTGGGCCGCCAGGGTCTCCCGGATCGCGGCGTGGGTGGCGCCCAGCATGCCGCCGTACAGCGGGTGCGAGGTGGGGAAGTCCAGGTTGTCGTTCATCGGCTGGTGGTACGTCACCGCGCCGAGCGCCTCGGCGAGCGCGGTCAGTTCGGCCACCGCGCCGTCGCGGCCGACGGCGTCCCCGGCCACCAGGGCGGGGCGCTCGGCGGCGGCCAGCAGCCCGGCGGCGGCGGCGAGTTCGGTGGCCGGGCCCTGCGGGGCGAGGGTGGAGCGGCCGGGCACCTCGACGTCGACGTCCTCGGTGAGCAGGTCCATCGGGATGGACAGGAACACCGGCCCGGCGGGGGCGCGCCGGGCGGCGGCGAAGGCCCGGGTGAGCATCAGCGGCAGGTCGTGGGCGTGCTGGACGTCGAAGGTCTGCTTGACCGCCGCGGAGGCCAGGCCGATCAGGTCGCCCGAGAGCATCGGGTCGCAGGCCAGGTGGCGGCGGTCCTGCTGGCCCGCGGTGACGACCATCGGGGTGCGCGAGCGGCTGGCGTTGAGCAGCCCGACCAGGCCGTTGGCGAGGCCGGCCGCGATGTGCAGGCTGACGAAGGCGGTGCGGCCGGTGGCCCGGGCGTAGCC
>NZ_JBHUAL010000060.1:0-32036 GCF_042789775.1 Kitasatospora sp. NPDC056800
CCCGCGGGGCCGGGGGGCGGGCGGCCGGGGCGGGGGGCGGGATGGTGCGGCCCCGGGGACACGGGCGGCGCCCCCCGCCGGACAGGGGACCGGCGGGGCACGCCGCAGCGGCACAACGGCAGCGGCAGGCGCGGGCGCAGGCGCGGGGCCCCGGGCTCAGGCCGCGCGCACCGGCGCCGGCGCCGCCCGGGCCAGACGGGTCAGCGCCAGCGGCTCGAAGATCCCCATCAGCACCGGGTCCACCGCCCGCACCGCCGCCGGCGCCGGCGCCGCCGGCACGGGGGAGCGCAGCATCGCCAGGTAGAGCTCCTGGGTCTCGGCGGCCGGGTCGATGCCCAGCTCCTCGGCCAGCACCTGACGCAGCTGCTGGTAGCAGCGCAGCGCCTCCGCCCGGTTGCCGGAGGCGGCCAGCGCCTCCATCCGGCAGCGGTAGGCGCTCTCCCGGAACGGCGCCCGGCGCACCGCCTCGTCCGCCCAGCGCAGCGCGTGGTGCTCCTCGCCCAGCGCCGACGCCGCCAGGCTCGCCGTCTCCAACGCGCTGATGCGCAGCTCCTCCACGTGCTCGCGCACCCCCTGCGCCCACTCGCCCTCGTGGTCGGGCAGGAACGCCCCGCGCAGGTTCGCCAGCGCCCCCGCGGCCAGCTGCTGCGCCACCGCGTGGCCGCCCGAGGCCAGCGCCTCGCCGGCCTCGCCGACCGCCGAGGCCGCCGCCTCCAGGTCCACCGCCGCGTCCGCGGGCAGCCGCAGCACGTACCGCCCGCCCTGGGAGATCAGCGGGGTCGCACCGGGCCCCTGCCCCGGATCGGTGACGAACGCCCGCACCCGGCTCACCACGCTGCGCAGCGCGGAGGCCCAGGTGTCGGGCAGGCCGTCGGGCCAGATGGTGTCGGCCAGCTGGTCGCGGCTGGTGCCGCTGGAGCGCTCCAGCACCAGGCGGGCGAACGCCACCTGGGCCTGGGCGCTGGACAGGTGCTGCGGGGCGCCGTCCTCGTGCTCGACGGCCACCAGACCGGTCAGGCGGATCAGCATGCGCGGGCCCCCGATCTACCGGACGGACCGTCTTCCCTGAAGCCTTTCAACACGAGCTCCAACCCCCTCGAGCCAAAGCGGAAGTGACGGCCCGTTCCGGCCGTCGGCGTGGGAAATTGCGGATCGGAACAATAAACCGCCGACCAGCCGTTCGGTTTCGGCGGATTTCGACCATACATTCGCCGCATCGCGCGGTGTCAACACCGGTTGCGGAAACATACCCACCGGCCGGTCAATGCGTCGTGGACGCAAGGTTTCCGCACGTCAGAGCGTTCCCGCAGGCCAGGAAAGCGCCTATTGCGGACGCCTTGCGCATCCTGCCGTAGAAATGTAGCCATCCTTGAGCACCCCGCGTGAAGGCTTCGAGAAACACCCCGAGCCGCGAAAAGCCCCGAACAACCGCGAAACAGCCGCACGCAACCGCGAAACAGCCGCGAACAACCGTGAAAAGCCGTGAACACCGTGACGCCGTGAAGGAGAAACCCGTGAACGCCACCGGAGCATGGGACCGCCTGGAGCCGAAGCTCGCCGCAACGAACGCCCGCGTGGCCGCACTGGAGTCCGACCCCTCCCGGCGCAACAGCTTCGTCGCCTACACCATGGAACGCGACAGCGCCTACTGCGACCTCGACGGCGAGCGCCTGCTCATGATGTCCGGCTACAGCTACCTCGGCCTGGCCGGCGACGAACGCGTCGTGGCCGCCGCCAAGGCCGCCGTCGACGTCTACGGCACCGGCAACCACGGCGTGCGCGCCCTGGCCGGCACCATCCCCCTGCACGAGGAACTCGAAGCCGAGGTCGCCCGCTTCGCCGGCCGCGAACGCGCCCTGGTCTTCGGCTCCGGCTACGCCGCCAACGTCGGCACCGTCGGCGCCCTCGTCGGCCAGGGCGACACCGTCCTGATCGACAAGTACGACCACGCCTCCATCGTCGACGGCTGCCGCCTGTCGGGTGCCACCGTCACCCGCTTCCGCCACAACGACGTCGACCACCTCGAGCGCCGCCTCAAGGCCGCCGCCCCCACCGGCGTGCGCCTGGTCATCGTCGACAGCGTCTACTCCATGGACGGCGACATCGCCCCGCTGCCCGAACTGCGCGAGGTCTGCGACCGCTACGACGCCCTCCTCATGGTCGACGAGGCCCACGCCCTGGGCGTCATCGGCAAGACCGGCGGCGGCATCGAGGAGCACTTCGACCACAAGGTCCGCGTCGACGTCAAACTCGGCACCCTCTCCAAGGCCATCCCCTCCATGGGCGGCTGGATCGCCGGCAGCCACGACCTCATCGGCCACCTGCGCTACGCCGCCCGCCCGTTCCTGTTCTCCGCCGCCCTCGGCCCCGCCCAGACCGGCGCCGCCCTGGAGTCCCTGCGCATCCTGCGCCGCGAACCCGAGCGCGTCACCCACACCCAGACCCAGGCCCAGCGCCTGCGCACCCGCCTCAACGACGCCGGCATCTCCACCATGGACTCCACCACCGCCGTCCTGCCCGTCATCGCCGGCAGCGACGATGCCGCCTACGACTACGCCACCGCCTGCCGCAAGGCCGGCGTCATCGGCCTGCCCGTCGTCACCCCCGCTGTGCCCAACGACCTCGCCCGGCTGCGCATCGCCGTCACCGCCCGCCACACCGCCGCCGACATCGACTTCGCCGCCGAGGCGTTCCTGACCGCCGCCGCCCAGACCGGCCTGATCTGACCCGCCCGGCCCGACCGATCCGGCCCGCCCCGCCTGCCTGATCCGACCGGCCGGCCCGGCCCGCCTGATCCGACCGGCCGGCCCGGACCAGCCCGCCCCGCCCCCGCTGCCACCGCCGGGCCGCCCGCGCGACCGCGCTAAGGAGACGAAGCCATGGCCCCCCACCACCGGCCGCCGATCGCCGTCACCGGCCTCGGCGTGGTCAGCCCCGCCGGCCACACCGTCGAGGACCTCTGGCGCACCGTCGCCTCCGGGCGCTCCACCGCCACCGCCCTCACCGACCCCGCCCTGGCCCGCCACCGGGTGCGCCTGGGCTGCAAGGTCACCGACCTGCCCGACAACGACCTCGTCCCCGCCAAGGACGCCCGCCGCCTCGACCCGTTCGCCCACTACGGCACCCTCGCCGCACTCGCCGCCCACGCCGACGCCGGACGCCCCGAACCCGAACCCGGGCGCAGCGCCATCGTGGTGGGCACCGCGGTGGGCGGACGCACCACCAGCGACCGCGAGTCCGCGCTGTACACCGAGCACGGGCCGCTGCGGGTCTCCCCGCTGATGCCGCTGGTCACCATGCCCAACGCGGCCGCCGCCCAGATCGCGATGCGCCTGCACTGGAACGGGCCGGCCCTGACCATCGCCACCACCTGCGCCTCCGGCGCGGACGCGATCGGCCACGGCGCCCTGCTGCTGGAGACCGGGCGCGCCGACGTGGTGATCGCCGGCGGCTGCGAGGCCACCCTCACCCCCGTCACCCTGGCCGCGTTCGGCAACCTCGGCGCGCACTCCCTGCGCAACGACGAACCCGGGCGCGCCTCACGGCCCTTCGACACCGACCGCGACGGCTTCGTGATGGGCGAGGGCGCCGGCTTCCTCGTCCTGGAACGCCTGGACGACGCCCGGGCCCGCGGCCGCACCCCGTACGCGCTGCTCGCCGGGTACGGCGCGAGCGCGGACGCCTACCACCTGTCCAACCCGCGCCCCGACGGCGCCGGCGCGGTGGCCGCGATGCGCGCCGCCCTCGCCGACGCGACCCTCGCGCCCGGCGACATCGCCCACGTCAACGCCCACGGCACCTCCACCGTGCACAACGACCGGGCCGAGGCCGCCGCCCTGCGCGCCGTGTTCGGCCCCCACGGCGTGCCGGTCACCTCCACCAAGGGCGCCATCGGCCACCTGATCGGCGCCGCCGGCGCCGTCGAGCTGATCGCCGCCATCGAGGCCATGAACGCCCGCACCGTCCCTCCCACCGCCAACCACGAGAAGACCGAAGAGGGCCTGGACCTCGACGTCGTGCACACCGCGCCGCGCCCGGTGCGCGCCGGCGCGGCCCTGTCCAACTCGTTCGGCTTCGGCGGCCACAACACGACCCTGGTGGTGACCCCGCTATGACCGCACCCACGACCACACCCGCCGCACAAGCCGCACCCGCCGCACCCGCCGGACAGGCCGGACAGGCCGTACCCGCCGTGACCGCGCCCGCCGGTCCGGTGTCGCGCACCCGCCTGCACGTCACCGACCGCGACCTGGCCGCCTACCGGGCCGCGGCCCGCGCCCGCCTGGGCGCCCCCGCCCGCGCCGGGGCCGGCCCCGCGCACCCCTTCGTCGCCGCCCACGCCCTCGCCCAGCACACCGTCGGCGCGCTGACCGCCGGCGACCACGGGTTCACCGGCGTGGTCCACCTCGCCCAGGAGATCCGCACCCACGCCCCGCTCACGGCGGGGGACGTCGACGTCGCCGTCGAGGTCGCCGCCGTGCGCCGCGAGGCCCGCGGCACCCGCCTGGCCCTGACCACCCGCCTCACCGACGCGGCCACCGGCGCCCCGCTCGCCGACCTCGCCACCGCCGCGCTCCTGCTGGGCGCCACCGGCACCGAGCCGTACGGCGCCCTGCCGCCGGCCGCCCACCCCGGTTCCGTGCCCGACGGCCCGCCCCTGGTCCTCACCCACGTGCTGGACGCCGGCGACACCCGCGCCTACGCCCACGCCTCCGGCGACCTCAACCCCATCCACCTCGACGACGACGCCGCCCGCGCGGCCGGCTTCCCCGGCGTCATCGCCCACGGCATGCACCTGGTGGCCCTGGCCGCCGAGGAGATCACCGACCGCCACGCCGGCGGCGACCCCGCCCGCGTCACCGCGCTCGGCGCCCGCTTCGCCGCCCCCACCCGCCCCGGCACCGAACTGCGCCTGACCCTCCAGCCCCACGACCGGGGCACCGTGGTGCGCTTCACCATCGCCACCGAGGCCGGCACCGCCGTCAAGGCCGGCTGGGCGCGCATCGCACCGGCGGGGGAGTGAACGCCGTGACCACCACCCCCAGCAGCGCCCCGTTCGGCCGCCCCGTCCAGGACACCGCGCTGCCGCCGCTCGCCCTGCCCGACGCGTTCACCGCCCACGCCCGCACCCGCCCCGACGCCCCCGCCCTGCTCTGGCACGACCAGAGCGTCAGCTACCGGGAGCTCGCCGAGGCCGCCGACGCCGAACGCGCCCGCCTGAACGCCCTCGACCTGGCACCGGGCGAACCGGTGGGCCTGTACGCCGTCAAGTCACCCGCCGCGGTTGCCCTGGTGCTGGCCTGCCTGATGGAGCGCCGCCCCTTCCTGCTGCCCTCCCCGCAGCTCGCCCCCGCCCTGCTGGCCGCGCTCTTCGCCCAGGCCGGCGCGCGGCGCCTGCTCGCCCCCCTGGGCCAGGACGCCCCCCGGCTGCCCGCCCTGCCCCACCCCGCCCCGGTGCCCACCCTCGCGGCCGGCACCTCCTTCATGCTCACCACCTCCGGCTCCACCGACCTGCCCAAGATCGTCCCCCTCGCGCAGGGCGCCGTCGACCGCTTCACCGCCTGGGCCCACGACACCTTCGACCTCGGCCCCGGCCGCACCGTCGCCAACTACGCGCCCCTCAACTTCGACCTCGCCCTGCTCGACGTGTGGGCCACCCTCGCCGCCGGCGGCACCTGCCTGCTCATCGACCCCGCCCACGCCCTCAACGCCCGCCACCTGCTCGCCCAGCTCATCCGCCACCGCCCCCACGTCCTGCAGGCCGTCCCCCTCGCCTACGCCCTGCTCGTCCAGGCCGCCGCCGGCGCCCACGTCCTGGACAGCGTCGAGCACGCCGCGTTCACCGGCGACGCCATCGACGCCCGCACCCTCGCCGCCCTGCCCGCCCTGCTGCCCGGCGCCGAGCTGTACAACATCTACGGCTGCACCGAGACCAACGACAGCTTCCTGCACCGCCTGGACCGCCTGGACGCCGCCGCCGCCCTGCCCGTGCCCATCGGCACCCCGCTGCCCGGCGTGCGCACCCTGGTCGCCACCGCCGACGGCACCCCCCTGGACGGCCCCGGCAGCGGCGAACTCTACGTCTCCACCCCCTTCCAGGCCGCCGGCTACCTCGACCGCTCCCGCGACACCGGACGCTTCACCACCCAGCCCGAAGGCGCCGGCGAAGGCCGCCGCTGGTTCCGCACCGGCGACCTCGTCACCCGCGACGAGGCCGGACGCGTCCACCTCACCGGCCGCGCCGACTTCCAGGTCAAGGTCCGCGGCGTCGCCGTCAACACCGCCGAGATCGAACGCGTCCTGCTCGCCCACCCCGACGTGCGCGAAGCCGCCGTCGCCGCCGCCAGCGACCCGCTCACCGGCAAACGCCTGCACGCCGCCGTCCAGCGCACCCCCGGCTCCACCCTCAACAGCCTCGTCCTGCGCGAGCACCTGGCCCGCAACCTGCCACGCGCCGCCGTCCCCGAGAAGCTCGCCATCCACGACGCCCCCCTGCCCAAGACCGCCACCGGCAAGGTCGACCGCAAGGCCGTCCTGCCCGCCCCGTAACACCCCGCACCACCACCCAACCCCATCCAGCGGCCACCAGGCCACCGACGCAAGGGAGTTGCCGACATGAGCAACATCGCCCAGATCAAGCGGTTCCTCATCGACGAGTTCCTGCCCGACATCACCCCCGACCAGCTCGCCGACGACCACGACCTGCTCTCCGACGGCGTCATCGACAGCCTCGGCGTCCTCAAACTCATCGCCTGGGTCGAGGACCACTTCACCCTCCCCGTCGACGACACCGACCTCGACCCCAACAACTTCCGCTCCGTCGCCGCCATCGACGCCTTCATCACCGAACGCCGCACCACCGCCACCACCGCGGCCGGCGTCACCGTGGGCGGCTGACAGCCATGCACCAGGCCCTCACCGCGCTCCTCGCCGCCCGCCCCGTCGACCTGGCGGCCTGGCGCTCGTGGTGGGACCAGCTCGAACACCGCACCCTGGGCCCGGCCGACAGCGACCGGGCCCAGGCAGCGGCCCTGCTGGCCGCCCTCACCACCCGCCTGCCCGACCCCGACACCCTCACCGCCCTGCACACCTCGCTCACCGAACGCACCCCCGGCCCCGGCCCCGCCCACCCCGGCAGCGTCAACATCGTCGGCACCGGCGGCGGACCCGCCACCTTCAACCTCTCCACCGCCGCCGCCCTCACCGCCGCCGCCATCGGCATCCCCGTCGTCAAGACCGGCTCCCGCGCCTACACCAGCGCCGCCGGCTCCGTCGACCTCCTCGAACGCCTCGGCATCACCCTCACCTCCAGCCACACCGCCACCGCCGACCACCTCGCCCGCCACAACATCGCCTTCGCCGGCCCCCACGTCTACCCGCCCGCCCTCACCCGCCTCGCCCGCACCCTCTACCCGCTCACCCTCAAACCCTTCGGCGCGTTCCTCAACACCCTCGGCCCCCTGCTCGCCACCGTCCCCGTCACCGCCCAGCTCACCGGCACCGCCACCCCCACCGCCCTCGCCGCCCTGCGCCCCCTGGCCGCCAACACCACCACCCGCACCGTGTGGCTCGCCCACAACAGCGCCGGCGCCGACGAACTCCTGCCCTTCGCCGACAACACCCTCCACACCCCCGACGGCGACATCCACCTGCCCGCCGGCGCCGTCGCCCCCGCCGAAGGCACCCTCGCCGACCTCGCCCCCCACCCCCACGACCTCACCGGCCACTTCCTACGCGCCCTCGCCGGCCGCGCCGGAACCACCGCCACCCACACCATCGCCCTCAACGCCGCCGCCCTCGCCCTCGCCTCCGGCCGCCACACCCGCTGGCACACCGCCTACACCACCGCCCTGGACGCCCTCGCCGACGGCGCCCCCCACGCCCTGGCCACGCGCCTGGCCACCCGCCCCAGGGAGACCGCCGGTGTCTGAACCCCTCTTCCCCCGCGACGACCTGGGCCTGGCGCTCTTCCTCAACGCCGGCGACCCCGCCGGCCGCCTCACCGACCTCGCGCTCATGCTCGACGACCAGCGCGTCGACGTCCTCGAACTCGCCGTCCCCTTCCCCGACTCACCCACCGACGGCCCCGTCATCCGCCGCTCCGCCACCCGCGCCCTGACGGCCGGCACCACCCTGGACACCGTCCTCGCCGAACTCGCCGACCTCACCCCCCGCCTGACCCACCTCAAGGTCGCCCTGCTCGCCGACTGGAGCCACAGCCTGCGCCACCGCGACCCCACCGCCACCGCCACCGCCATCCGCGACGCCGGAGCCCGCGCCCTGCTCGTCCACGCCCTGCCCCCGCGCCTGCGCCCCGCCTGGCAGCACGCCCTGCACCACACCGGCCTGCCCCAGGTCACCACCTGCTACCCCGCCTCCACCCCCGAGGTCCTCACCGCCGCCGCCCACGGCGCCACCGACGCCTACGTCTACCTCGTCGCCCACTACGGCCGCTCCGGCACCACCCCCGCACACGGCCACCGCGCCCTCGCCGACACCGTCACCGCGCTGCGCACCGCCGCCCCCGCGACCCCCGTCGCCGTCGGCTTCGGCGTCAAGGCCGCCGCCGACCTGGCCGCCGTCGCCGCCGCCGGAGCCGACGCCGCGATCGTCGGCTCCGCCGCCGTCGCCCGCGTCGAGCACGCGCTGACCGAACGCCTCGACCCCGTCGACGAGTTGCGCGCCTACCTCACCGACCTCCGCCCCCGCCCCGCCCTCCCGGAGCGGCCCGGCGGACCCCGCACCACCCCACGCACCACCCCCGGCACCACCATCAGCACCACCGGCACCACCCCCGGCACCACCGGCACCCGCACCACCCCCGCCGGCACCACGACCCGAGAGGAACAACCCGCATGCTGATCCGCGACCTGGCCGACGTGAAGACCGTCGAGTGGGGCAACGGCCTGTCCCGCCGCTTCCTGGTGGAGAGCGACGGCCTCGGCTACAGCCTCACCGACACCGTCGTCAACGCCGGCACCAAGTCCCGCCTGGAGTACCGCAACCACCTCGAGGCCTGCTACTGCATCGCCGGCTCCGGCGAGGTCATCGACATGGACGGCACCTCCCACCCCATCACCCCCGGACGCCTCTACGCCCTCGACGAGCACGACGCCCACTACCTCGTCGCCAGCCCCGAGGAGGACCTGCGCCTGGTGTGCGTCTTCTCCCCGGCCCTGCGCGGCGACGAGGTCCACCAGCTCGACGCCCACTCCTCCTCCGCCTACTAGGCCCCGAGCCCAGAGGCACCCCGCGCCCCCACCGGGGCCCGCCGCCCCCGCACCCCCGGGGGCCCGGGCCCCCGGAACGGGCCCCAGGAACCGACGTGAGCCGGCGCCACCGGGCGCCGGCCTGCCACCCCGCGCCCCGCACCGGCGGCCCGGGAGGAAGGCGGCACATCCCATGATCCGCTGGAACGCCGACCAGACGGCCCTGCGCGAGGGCCTGGCCCGCTTCGGCGACGACCTCAGCGCCGGCCACATCGAAGGCGACGAACAGGCCGCCTTCTCCCACGACAAGTGGCGCATGATCCAGAAGACCGGCATCCTCTCCCTGCCCTTCGAGGAACGCTACGGCGGCCTGGGCCAGTCCCTGCTCACCACCATGTACGTCCTCGAAGGCCTCGGCCACACCTGCCGCGACGGCGGCCTCAACTTCTCCGTCACCACCTCCATGGCCTCCACCGGCGTCCCCCTGCAGGCCTTCGGCTCACCCGCCCTCAAGGACGCCTACCTGCCCCGCATCGCCTCCGGCGAGGCCATCGGCGCCCACGCCATCACCGAGTCCGAGTCCGGCTCCGACGCCATGCAGATGCGCACCCGCGCCGTACGCGACGGCGACCACTTCGTCCTCAACGGCGCCAAGACCTTCGTCTCCAACGGCCCCGTCGCCGACGTCGTCGTCGTCTACGCCCGCACCCACCCCCAGGGCGGCGCCCTCGGCGTCACCGCCTTCCTCGTCGACGCCGACACCCCCGGCCTGACCACCGGAAACCCCATCAAGAAGATGGGCCTGCGCACCTCCCCGCTCTCCGAGCTCTACTTCGACGACGTCCGCGTCCCCGCCGACCGCGTCCTGGGCCGCGTCGGCGGCGGCTTCCTCGTCCTCGACCACGTCATGAAACGCGAGATCCTCTACACCTTCATCGTCAACACCGGCGAGATGCAGCACCGCCTCACCCGCTGCCTGGACTACGCCAAGACCCGCATGTCCTTCGGCAAGCCCATCGGCTCCTACCAGTCGGTCGCCAACAAGATCGTCGACACCAAGATCCGCCTCGAGACCGCCCGCAAGTGGCTGTACGACACCGCCCAGCGCCTGGAGGCCGGCGACAACGTCACCGTCGACATGGCCATCGCCAAACTCCTCACCAGCGAGTCCAACCTCGCCACCTCGCTGGCCGCCGTCCAGGTCTTCGGCGGCAACGGCTACATGTCCGAGTACGGACTGGAGAAGGACGTGCGCAACGCGGTCGCCGGCACCATCTACTCCGGCAGCAACGAGATCCAGTACAACCGCATCGCCGCCATGCTCGGACTCGGCAAATGACCGCCCCCGCCCTGCTGGCCCCCCGGCGCGCCGGCCACCTCAAGGTCTGCGGCGCCCGCACCCGCGCCGACCTCGCCCTCCTCGCCGACACCGGCCCCACCCTGGTGGGCCTGTGGCACGGCGTCCCCGGCGGCCCCGCCGACCTCGAAGCCGACCGCCTCGCCGACCTCGCCGCCACCGCCATCCGCCTGGGCCTGGAACCCGTCCTCGTCACCTTCCTCGACGACGCCCGAAAGATCGCCGCCCTCGCCCGCGCCACCGGCATCCGCTGGATCCAGCTCCACGCCTACCAGAGCCCCGCCCTCGTCGCCGACCTGCGCGAACAGCTCCCGTACGCCGTCCTCGTCAAAGTCCTCCACCTCTCCCGCGGCCGCTGCCTGGAACGCGCCTTCACCGGCGCCTTCGAACGCGCCGGCTGCGACCTGTTCCTCCTGGACACCGTCACCGACGACGGCCGCGTCGGCTCCACCGGCCAGGCCCTGGACCCCGCCCACGTCCACGCCCTGCTGCCCCGCCTCACCATCCCCTTCCTCCTCGCCGGCGGCCTCAACACCACCAACCGCGACACCTACCGCACCGTCACCGACCACCCCCTGTACGCCGGCGCCGACATCGACACCGCCGCCCGCGACCGCACCGGCCGCTTCACCCACGAAGCCGTCACCGCCCTCACCCGCGCCTGGCACCCGCGCCTCCAGGAGACCCCCGCATGAGCCCGAGCTTCATCGACGCCCTGCTGGCAGCCCCCCGCCCCCTGGTCATGGAGGTCAAACTCCGCGACCCCCACGGCGCCGACCTCCTGGGCCCCCGCACCGTCACCGACCTCGTCACCCGCTACGAACAGGCCGGCGCCCCCTGCCTGTCCGTCGTCACCGGCCGCTGGTTCGGCGGCACCCCCCGCCTCCTGCGCGAGGTCACCGCCGCCACCCAACTCCCCGTCCTCCAGAAGGACTTCCTCACCCGCCCCGCCCAACTCGAAGCCGCCCGAGCCCTCGGCGCCTCCGCCGTCCTGCTCACCGCCGCCCTGCTGCCCGCCACCTCCCTCACCCGCCTCGTCACCACCGCCCTCGACCTCGGCCTGACCCCCTTCGTCGAGATCACCGAGGAACGCGAACTCGACACCCTGCCCCGCATCGCCGAATGCGTCGTCGCCGTCAACAACAAGGACATCCGCACCCGCGAACGCGACCGCGGCGACCTCGGCCGCAGCCTGCGCCTGCTACCCGCCCTACGCGCCGCCGGCTGCCGCGCCCCCGTCTCCGCCTCCGCCATCACCGACCCCCACGACGCCGCCCGCCTCCTCGACGCCGGCTACGCCGCCCTGCTCATCGGCACCTCCCTGATGCGCACCGGCGACCTCACCGGCTGGCTCGCCGACCTCGACGCCGCCAGAGCGGGGGTCGCCGCGTGAAGAACGACCTGCGCACCCGCTCCCTGGTCCTGGACGCCGCCGGCATCCCCGTCTCCGCCCTGGTCGCCGAACCCGAACACCACGCCCCCAAGGCCGTCGTCCTCGCCATCCACGGCCGCGGCATGCGCGCCGCCTACTTCGCCGGCCCCGCCCACCCCGACACCAGCCTGCTCACCCTCGCCGCCGACCTCGGCTACACCGTCCTCGCCGTCGACCGCCCCGGCCACGGCGCCTCCGCCCACCGCCTGCCGCACGGCCAGCTCATCGCCGACCAGGCCGCCACCCTCCACGCCGCCCTCACCGACTACGCCCGCGCCCACCCCACCGGCGCCGGCGTCCAACTCCTCGCCCACTCCTTCGGCGGCAAAATCGCCCTCCAACTCGCCGCCCACTGGCCCGACGACCCCCGCCTGCCCCTGCTCGGCTGCGACATCTCCGGCCTCGCCCAGCACTACGCCCCCGGCGCCTGGGACCGCCCCGACGACCTCGCCGGCGGCGGCCGCCTCAACTGGGGCCCCCTCCACCTCTACCCGCCCGGCACCTTCCACGCCGCCCGCACCCTGCTCACCCCCGTCCCCGCCCTCGAATCCCGCGAACTGGCCACCTGGCCCGCCCGCTACAGCGCCCTCGCCGCCCGCGTACGCGTCCCCGTACGCCTCACCCTCACCGACCACGAGCACTGGTGGCGCCTGGACCCGGCCTCCCGCGCCGCCCTGACCGCCGCCTTCCCCGACGGCCTCGCCCACCTGGCCACCGCCCGCCGCGCCGGCCACAACCTCTCCCTGGGCCACGCCGCCCGCCCCTACCACCTGCGGGCCCTCGCCTTCACCGACGACTGCCTCACCCGCCCCGCCCCCGCCCCCGGCGCGGCCGCACCCGCCGCCGCGGCCCCCGGGCCCCTCCTCGCGGCCGTCTGACGGCCCCACAGACCATCTGGCGCGGGTGGAAGGGCCCCGCCGCCCCCTCGGGCAAGGGGCGGCGGGGCCCGGCCGAACCGCGCCGGGGACGGACGCCTACCCGGAGCCCGCCGGAACGCAAGCAGCCGGGTAGGCCGCGGCCAGGACCAGGCACGGCCGCCCCCGGACGGTCACCGGGCAGGCTCGCCCGAGCACGCCCCAGGGACCGGGGCCGCCTCCCGCGCGTACGCGACGAAGGCGTAGGCGACCCCCGCCCACATATGAACCTTGACGGCGCCGCCCCCACCGGGGAGCTCCTGCGCGTCCCGCGCGGTACCGGCCACCGGACCCATGGCGGTGCCGGTGACCACCGGGTCCTCCCACGTGCCGCCGAGCGCGCCGGCGGCAGCCGCGAGAGCGGCCAGGGGGAGTTCGGCGTCCAGCCCGGTGGGGCCGATGGCGGCGGACAGGCCGTCCTCGCTCAGCTGGATCCGGCAGTGCGGCTCGCCGATCCCCGTCCGGACCAGCAGGGCCAGCTGCTCCGCCAGGCCGGGGACGGGCACGTCGGCCTCCACCGTCACCGACAGCATCATCGCGAACATGTCGTCGAGCAGACCCCGGAGCTCCACCGCCTCCGCCCAGGTCAGACCGCCTTCGAGTACCAGGTCTTGGGATTCCTCACTCACCGACGGGACTTTTCCAGCCCGGGCCCGGGAAGACAACCGATTTCACCGGCCGCCCGCCGGGACCGCGCGAAGCGGCCCGGGCCCGGCCGCCCGGGCCCGGCCACACCCGCCGCACCCGGCCCTCGCCCCCTTCCGGCGGGAATCCCCGGCCCCCCGGCACGGTTGCCACCGATGGCCCACGAACGGACCCCCGTTCCACCCGGGCCCACGACGCACCGTCACGAGAGGGGCAGCACATGAGGATCGGCGACATCGAGGTCCTGGCGGTCATGGACGGAGAAGGCACCGAGACCGCCGCCGAGATCCTCACCCGCCCCGGCACCGACGACCCCTGGGCCTGCCACCAGCACCACCGCGACCCCGACGGCACCCTCCACCTGCCCCTCGGCGGCTTCCTGGTCCGCAGCGGCGCACGCACCGTCCTCGTCGACGCCGGAGTCGGGCCCCGGGACGTCGGCCGCTACCACGGCGGCGCCCTGCTCGACTCGCTCGCCGCCCACGGTGTCACCCCCGCCGACGTCACCGACGTGCTCTTCACCCACCTGCACTTCGACCACGTCGGCTGGGCCGCCGTCGACGGCCGGCCGGTCTTCCCGAACGCCGTCTACCGTGCCCACCGCGCCGACTGGCAGCACTTCGTCACCGGACCGGACGCCGACCCCGAAGCCGTCGCCAAACTCACCCCCGTCGAAGACCGACTGGAGCTCTTCGACACCGACTTCACCATCGCCCCCGGCATCGACGCCCTCCACCTGCCCGGCCACACCCCCGGCACCACCGCCTACGTCCTGTCCTCCGGGGCACGCCGCGCCCTGCTGCTCGGCGACATCGCCCACTCCGTCGTCCAGTTCAGCGAACGCGACTGGCAGGTGATCTGGGACCTCGACCCCGCCGCCGCCTCCGCCGTCCGCAACCGCCTCGCCGACGAAGCCGCCGACACCGACGACCTCCTCGTCGCCGCCCACTTCCCCGGCATGCGCTTCGGCCGCATCCTCGCCGCCGACGGCCACCGCCGCTTCGTCGCCGTCTGACACACCACCCGCCCCGCCCGCCGCCGCCGCGCCTCGCCCGCCCCGCCCCGAGACGCGCGCCGGTCGCGGCCGGGCGGGCACCGGCCCCGTAAGGTACCCGCATGTCGGTTGTGATCGCGGGCGGCCACGGCAGGGTCGCACTCCTGACGACCCGTCTCCTCACCACCCGGGGCCTACCGGTCACCGGGATCATCCGGCGCCCCGAACAAGCCGCCACCGTACGCGCCGCCGGCGCCCAACCCGCCGTCACCGACCTGGCCCACACCACCCCCCACCACCTCGCACACCTGCTCACCGGCGCCCAGGCGGTGCTCTTCGCCGCCGGCGCCGGCCGCGGCAACGCCCCCGGACAGGCCGACCCCGTCGACCACGACGCCGCCCTCACCCTCGCCGACGCCACCCAACTCGCCGGAGTACGACGCTTCGTCATGCTCTCCACCATGGGCGCCGACCCCGCCATCCACTACCCGCCCGACCCCCTCGTCGAGACCTTCCTCCAGGCCAAGGGCAGAGCCGACCAGAACCTGCTCTCCCGCCCCGCCCTCGACTGCACCGTGCTGCGCCCCGCCTGGTTCCGCGACGGGCCCGGCACCGGCCGGGTCCACCTCGCCGAACACACCGGCCCCGGCGAGATCGACCGGGCCGACGTCGCGGCCGTCCTCGCCGACCTGCTCACCACACCCGCCACGGCCCCGCGCGTCCTGGAACTCGTCTCCGGCACCGTCCCCGTCCACGAGGCCGTCGCACGCACCGCCCTGCGCCTCGTCACCGACCACTGAACCCCCGACCGCCGAGCCACCCGGCCACTGAGCCACCCGACCGCCGAGCCCGCCGGCCCGCTAGCGACGGCGCCGGTGTCGGGCACGCGCGGCGGCGTGACGCGAGCGCTCGGGCCCACCGGTCGCATCACACCCCGCAGACGGGCCGGTCCGCCCGCCGCTCCGGGCGCTACCCGCGCCGGTCGCTGCGCTGCGCCGCCCAGGCCAGCGCCAGTCCCACCGCGCCGAGTGCGGCGGCGATCCCCAGCGGTGCGGTGTACCCGGCCCCGGCGGACAGGGCCGCGCCCGCCAGCAGGGGGCCGCCCGCGTTGCCGATGTTGAAGGCGGAGATGTTCGCGGCCGAGGCGAGGTTGTCCGCGCCGCTCGCCCGCGCCAGCACCCGGGCCTGCAACGGCGGGATGACCGCCCCGCCGGCCAGGCCGAACAGCAGGAAGACGGCGGCCACGGCGGCCCGGCTGTGCACGGCGGCGAGCAGCAGCAGCGGAACGGCCGTCACCCCGGCCAGCGCCGCGTACAGCGCGGCCGCCGGCGCCCGGTCCGCCAGTCGGCCCGCCAGCGGGGTGCCGACCACCATGCCCACGCCGACCAGCATCAGCACCACCGGCACCGCGCCGGACCCGAAGCCCGTGACCTCGGTCAGCAGCGGCGAGACGTAGGTGAGGACGGTCAGGAAGGGCGCCCAGCCGAAGGCCGTCGCGGCCAGGGCCAGCCACACGCCCGCACGCCGGAACACCCGCAGCTCGGCCCGCAGTCCGGCCCGCGGGGCCGCCGGCCCGTGCGGCAGCAGGACGGCCAGCGCGACCAGCAGCACCACGCCCAGCGCGGTCACCGCCCAGAACGTGGCCCGCCAGCCCAGCGCCTGCCCGAGCGCGGTACCGCCGGGCACCCCGAGCACGTTGGCGAGGCCGAGCCCCGTGAACACGGCGGCGATCGCGCCGGCCCTGCGCCGCGCGGGCACCAGCGAGGTCGCCACCGCGGAGGCGATCCCCACGTACGCCCCGCCGGCCAGCGCGGACAGCACCCGCCCCGCCAGCAGCGCGCCGAAGCCCGGCGCGAGCGCGGTGACCAGGCCGGCCGCGATGAACAGGCCGACCAGGTACAGCAGCATCCGCCGGCGGGCGACGCGGACCCCGAGCGCGGTCAGCAGGGGAGCCCCCACGACCATGCCCACCGCGTACCCGGACACCAGCACCCCCGCCGTCGGCAGGGACACCCCCGTGTCCTCGGCGATCCGCGGCAGCAGCCCGGCGACCACCACCTCGGCGGAGCCCACCGCGAACGCGCCGAGGGCGAGCGCGAACAGGGCGGCCCCGGCCGGAAGTTCAGGCGCACGGGCGTTGGTGGGGGAGGGGCAGGGGGCGCGGCGCGCCGAGAGATCGCTGGTCATGGCACCAGCCTGGCCGCCGCCGCCCCGCTGATCAGCCCCCGAACGCGCAACGACTGGTAAGCCAGGCTTACCGGTCCCGGCCCGCCGCCGCCCCCGCCCCCACCGCCGCCGTCGGGGGCTCCGCCCACTCCCGGTTCCACCCCCGGGCCCGCTCCACCGCGACCGCCGCGAACGCCCGCACCCGCGCACTGTCCCCGCCCGCCCGCCACACCAGCCCGTACTCGAGCGGCTCGGCGTCCACGAACGGCACGAACACCACCCCCGGCGGCGCCGAGTGCGCCGCCACGTCCGCCCCCACCGGCGAGATGCCCTGCCCCGCCCCGACCATCGCCAGGGTCTCCGCCAGCGTCGCCGCCGACCGCCCGCGCTCCACCACCCGCCCCCCGGGCGTCACGGACGGCGCCAACCACTCCTGCCAGTACCCGGGGACGTGCCCCGTACAGGCGAACACCCGGTCCCGCGCCAGGTCCTCCACCCCGACCGACTCCCGCCTGGCCAGCACGTGGTTGGCCGGCACCGCCAGCATCCGCGGCACCCGCAGCACCACCGGGCCCCGCACGAGGTCCTCCTCCTCCACCGGGAACTGGGTGACCAGCACCTGCGCCCCGCCGCCGCGCAGCGGCTCGAACATGGACGCCACCTGCGTCTCGTGGATGCGCACGTCGATGCCCGGGTGCCGGCGGGCGAAGGCGCCGATCACCTCCATCACGAACTCCCCGGCCGCCCCGCCGAGGTAGCCGACCGTGAGCACCCCCTCGACGCCCCGGGCCGCAGCCCGCGCCCGCTCCAGCCCGTCCCCGATCCGCCGGTACGCCGGGCCGACGTCCTCCAGCAGCCGCCGCCCCAGCTCCGTCAGCCGCACCCGCCGACTGGTCCGCTCGAACAGCGGCGCGCCCACCCGGCGCTCCAGCCGCTGGATCGTCTGGCTCACCCGCGCCCTGGAGACCCCCAGCCGCTCGGCCGTCCGCCCGAAGTGCAACTCCTCGGCCAGGACCACGAAACCCTCGATCTCCAGTCGCTCCCACACCCGCCCGATGCTACGCCCGGCCCCCGGCCGGATCCCTGGGTCGTACCGGCCGGGGGCCCGGTGCGGGTCAGGGCCGGGGGCAGAACTCGGCCTCCAGTTCGGAGGTGAACACCGCGATCGGCCAACTGCCGTTGGTCCAGTCGCCGTTGATGTTGGTGGTGAGCAGGTGGCCGCCGTCGCGGGTGCCGAAGGTGTAGGTCCAGGAGCCGTTGATGGCGCCGCCCATGCCCCAGAGGGTCGGTCCGCAGTCCAGGGTGACGGAGCCGACGCCGAGGCCGTACGCGGCGTTCGGGATCCACGCGCCGGGCGGTGTGGGGACCGTCGTGAACAACTCCCGCTGCTGGGCGGGCGGCAGCAGCCGTCCGCCCAGCAGCGCGGCGAAGAAGGTGTCGAGGTCGCGGGCGGTGGAGACCATGTCGCCGGCGGCGTAGCCCCAGGAGGGGCTGAGCTCGGTCACGTCGTGGACGGGGGCGGTGGGGGAGGGGTCGCCCAGGCGGGAGTAGGCGCGTGCGTGCGGGCCGCGGAGGGAGGTGTCGTCGGGCCCGGGGGTGTAGGTGCCGCTCAGGCCGAGCGGGGTGATGACGCGCTGGTCGACCTGCTCGGCCAGGCTGGTCCCGGTGGCCCGTTCGACGATCAGCCCGGCGAGGACGTAGCCGGTGTCGGAGTACGTCCAGCCGGCGCCGGGGGCGAAGTCCGGGCGGTTGGCGGTGCCGGTGCGGACGAGCTGCTCGGGCGTGTAGGTGTCGAAGCGGTGGAGCAGGAAGCCGGTGCCCTCGTTCTCGGCGCGGACCTTCGCGTCCATCGCGTAGTTGTAGACCCCGCTCGTCATGCCGAGCAGCTGCCGGACGGTGATCCGGTCCGGCTCGTAGCCGGGCCCGTCGACGAGGCCGGGCAGCCACCGCTCCACGCTGTCGTCCAGGTCCAGCCGGCCCTCGGCGGCGAGTTGGAGGACGACGGTGGCGAGGAAGGTCTTGGTGGTGCTGCCGATGCGGAACCGCTCCTGGGCGTGGCGGGGGCGCCCGGTGGCCAGGTCGGCGACGCCCGCGGTGCCGAACCAGGCGCGGTGCCCGTCGCGTACCTCGGCGACGATGCCGGGCACGCCGCCCTCGGTCACGGCGCGCTCCAGGACCCGCTGGACGCCGGGGTGTCCGTTCCGGGCGTCCGGGGTCGCGGGCGCCGGCGCGGCGGTGGCGGTGCCGCCCGCGATCAGGGCGGCGGTCAGGGCGGTGGCGGTCAGCGCGGTGGCGCGCCTGGTGATTCCCATGCTGGTGTTCCCCCTCGGCGTGGTGTTCGTGGCCTGGGAAGAAACTAGGAGCCGCTTCACGGTCGGGTCAACGTCAACTCCATTGCCGTGCACGGTCTGTGCAGGTGGGAGCGGGGACATCCTTGCAATGGTCGTGCCGACGAATGCAACAGCTGCCCGCGTTCCATTGCAACAGTCGCCGGGGGCGGCCGATACTGGGCCGACCGAGTCCGACGAGTCCGACCGAGGAGGGGCGGGGACGGATGCCCGGAGCCAGACTGACCCAGCAGGAGCGCCACCGGATCGCCACCGGGCTGGCCGAGGGGTGGGGGTACGGCGAGATCGCCCGGCAGCTCGGGCGGCCGACGTCGACCGTCACCCGGGAGATCGCCCGCAACGGCGGTCCGTCCGGCTATCGCGCCGACCGTGCGCAGCGGGCCACCGTCCAGCGCTCCCGGCGCGGGCGGGCGGCGGCCGGCCGGGAGGCGGTGCCGGAGCCGGCGGTGCCCGGGCGCGACACGGAGGAGGTCCGCCAGTTCGGTGACCGGCTGGCAGAGTTCCTGGCGCTCGGCGGCATGCCCCGGATGACGGCGCGGGTGCTGGTCTGCCTCCAGCTCACCGAGGACGGCGCCCTGACGGCGGGTGAGCTGGTGCGGCGCCTGCGGGTCAGCCCGGCGTCCGTCTCGAAGGCGGTCGGCTACCTGGAGGTGCAGGCCCTGGTCCGCCGGGAGCGCGACGGGCGCAACCGCCGCGAGCGGTACGTCATCGACGACGACGTCTGGCACCGCGCGCTGCTGGCCAGTGCCGAGCGCAACGCGGTGCTCGCCGGGATCACCCGCCACGGCGCCGAACTGCTCGGCCCGGCCACCGCGGCCGGGGCCCGGATGGACGGCGCGGCCGCGCTGCTGGACCGGATCGGCCAGGACATCGTCCGCGGCATCCGGCAGTGGCACGAGGAGAGCCGGCGCGGCCGGGAGAACGCCGGGGCGGCCTCCCCTGGGTGAGCGGTCTCCCGGCCCCGGCCGGGGCCCTCGGTGGCCGGCCGCCCGCCCGCGGGGGTGCCCCGTCCCCTTGTCCCGGGCCGTACCCGGGGCTGGGCGGGGGCGGCCGGGTGTCACGGGCGCCAGACGGCGGCCTGGCGGTAGGGGTAGAGGCTGCCCGGCGGCCGGAGCATTCGCACGCCGACCACCAGGCCCGTGTTGTTCACGAACCGGGCGCTGTTGGTGGTGTCGGCCGGGTCGAGGTCGGTGACGGTGTTGTCGGGGGCCCAGACCTTGCCCGACTGGTACTGCCGGGAGGGTATGCCGTCCCACGCGTAGCCGGCCACGGTGCCGGAGTCGTTGATGTCCGCGGCGGTGGTCCTGCCGACCGTGGGCCGGTCCAGTTCGAGCCGGGTGAGGGTGCCGTCCGGGCTCCACCGCGCGGCGTACGTCCGCGGGAGGTCCGGGTCGGGCTGGTGGTCGCCGACGGTGGCGCCCGAGCTGTTGATCGCCCCGGGGTAGGTGCGCGGGCCCAGGTCGTGCAGGGTGCCGTCGGCCGAGCGGAGCAGGCCGTGCCAGACGCTCCCGACGCCCGGTTCCGGCAGGGAGACCCTGCCGGCCACGGCGCCGGCGTCGTTGATCCGGTCTGCCGAGCTGGCGGCGGCGGCCGGGTCGGTCACGAACGCGGTGGCGGTGCCGTCGGGGTTCCAGACGGTTCCGTGCCGCAGCCCGGTCCAGGTGTAGGACTGGCCGACCGCGACGCCCGCGCTGTTGACGTCGTAGGGCACGGCGTTGTCGTCGCCGGGCAGGGGGGCGAGGGCGACGGTGGTGCCGTCCGGGCGCCAGGCGACGGCGTGGCTCTTTCCGGCGGCGTCGGTGGAGGCGCCGACCACGATGCCGCTGCCGCCGATCGCGGTGGGGTTGCTGTGGGTGTCGCCGGGCAGCGGGGGCAGGGCGGTGGGTGTGCCGTCGGCGGCCCAGCGCACGGCGGTGGCCGTCGAGTAGGCCCGGGGGGCGGGCCAGGAGGTGCCGATGGCGGTGCCGGCGTCGTTCACCCCCAGGGCCCGCGCGTAGTCCTCGCCGGGTAGTGGCGGCAGGGTGGTGGGCTGGTGGTCGGGGTTCCAGCGGATCGCGCTGGTCTGGTTGCTCTGTCCGTCGGCCCAGGCGTAGCCGACGACGACATCGGCGTTGTTGACGGCGGTGGGATCGCTGAAGGGCTTGTCGGGCATGCCGGTGGCCAGCACGGTGATGGGAGGGGTGGCGGAGGCGGGGGCGGGCGTGGGGGCGGGTGCGGCGGCGGCCGGGGCTGCCAGCAGTGCCCCGGTGGCGAGCGCGGCCGCTGCTGCCGCGGCGGCTGTGCGGCGGAGGGCGGTGCGGATGGTCATGACACGGGTTCCCTCGTCTGCTCGGCGACATGGCGGCCGGCCTGCCGCGATGCGGATCGCGCCGGATCGGGCCGGGCGGGCCGGTGGTGCGGTGGAACGGGATGGACCGCGTGCCGGCGCCGGTGTGCGGCCGAAGACCCGGGCCGCGCGAACCGGCGGCGGTCTGTCATGGACGCGACTCTAGTGGCCGGGTTCCTCTCCCGCAGGTGAACAAGGCGTTCCGGTCGTGGTTCCGAAGGCGCGGCCGGGGCCGCGGGTGCGGCCGTGGCCGTACGGGCTGCCCGGGCCCTCGCGCCGGGTGGTGCGGGTCATCCGGCCGCGGGCGCGGGGCCCGCCGGGTGGGCGTGGTCGAGGAAGGCGCGGACCTGGTGGGCGAAGGCGTCGGGGGCGTCCGCGTAGAGCCAGTGCCCGCTGTCCGGGAGCTCCACCAGGCGGGTGTTCGGGCGTTCGCGGGCCATCCGGCGTGCGGTGGCGGGGGTGAGGAGGAAGCTGTCGGCGGCCCGCAGGAGCAGGGCGGGCTGGGCGGAGGCGTTCCAGACGGCCGTGAAGTCGCCGGTGAGGGCGGCCTGGGAGGCCGTCATGTCGGCGGTGTCGAAGAGGAAGCCCCAGCCGTCGGGGAACTCGGCGGCGCTGTCCATGAAGTAGCCGGCCGGGACGCCGCGTTCCGCCAGCGCCCGGGCCAGGGCGCGGCGGGTCGGGGCCCGGCGGGGCCAGCCGGACACGTCCAGGACGGGGCTGGTCTCGGGCTCCCGGTTGAGCGTCGTCATGTCGGCGACCACGAGGGCTGCCACGAGGTCGGGGCGCCGGTGGGCGAGATGGAAGGCGACCGCGCCGCCCATCGAGTGCCCCAGGACGGCGGCCGGTGCCGGGCCGAGCGCCTCCAGGAACGCCGCCGCGTCGGCCGCGTAGGCGTCCGGGGTGAACTCGCCCCCGTTGTCGGACAGTCCGTGCCCGCGCTGGTCGAGGGCGAGGACCCGGTAGCGGCCGGCGAGCGCGGCGGCCAGCGGCGCGAAGATCCGGCCCCGCCCGAAGTGCCCGTGCAGGGCGAGCACGGCCGGCCCGGGGCCGCCGAAGTCCAGGTAGGCGAACCGGCGTCCGCCGAGCCGGACGAACGACTCGGCGGGCCGGTCCGCGGGTCCGTCCGTCATCCCGTACGCCCCCTTCTCGCGAAGTGCCGTGTGCGGCAGGGGGAAACCTATCCCGGGCGGCGCGGACGGCGGCGGGCCCGCTCCGGGGCCGGTCGGGGGGCGGGGCGGTCAGGTGTAGAGGGCGGCGGCGCGGCGGGTCGCCTCGGCCAGGCGGGCGCGCAGTTCGGGCGGGTGGAGGACCTCGGCCTCCGGGCCCAGGCGCAGCAGTTCGAGGTAGCCGATGTCCCAGCTCTCGACCGGCAGGGTCGCGGTGACCCAGCCGTCGGCGTCCGGTGGGCCCGCGGTGGCGAGGGCGTCGGCGGCGGCCGTCGGCTCCAGCAGGGCGGCGAGGTTCTCGACGGCGAACGGGCTCAGCCGCACCACCGCCCGCTCGCGCAGCATGGCGCGGGTGAACTCCCGGGCCGCCGCGGCCCAGTAGGCGGCGAGGTCGAACTCCGGGTCGCGCTCGAACCGTTCGTCGCCGGCCTCGGCGCTCTCGAAGCGGTCGACGCGGTACGAGCCGACCCGGCCGGAGGGGCCGCGCGCCGCGAGGTACCACTGCCCGGCCTTCAGGACCAGGCCGTACGGTTCCAGCCGCCGCTCCCGGGTGCCGGAGCGCGCCGCGTAGCGGGCGCGCAGGACGCGGTCCTCCCACACGGCGCGCGACACCTCGGCGAGCAGCGCGGGGGTCGGGGCGTCGCGGAACCAGGCCGGCGCGTCGAGGTGGAAGCGCCGGGCGGCGGCCGCGGGGGCGTCGCCCAGGGCGGCGGCGACCTTCAGCCGGGCGGCGAGGGCCTGCCCGGCCAGGCCCATGTCGCGCAGCGGGCCCGGCAGTCCGGCCAGGTGCAGGACCTCGGCCTCGGCGCGTTCGAGGCCGGTGAGGCGGGTGCGGTAGCCGTCGACGAGCCGGTAGCCGCCGCCGCGGCCGCGCTCCGCGTACACCGGCACCCCGGCCTCCACCAGCGCGGCGACGTCGCGCTGCACGGTGCGCTCGGAGACCTCCAGCTCGGCCGAGAGCTCCGTGGCGGTCATCGTCCGGCGGTTCTGCAGGAGCAGCAGCAGCGCGATGGCCCGGCTCGCCCGCACGTCGCCCCTTCCGTCGCCTGCCTGGTGTCGCCTGGTGGGCCTGGTGGGCCCGCCCGTGTGTGCCGGCTGCGGTGCGGTGGCCCGGCTCCATTGTCGCCGGGCCCGGTGCGGGCGGGGTCAGGCCTCGTCGGCGGCTGCGTCGAGCTTGGCGGGGTCGGGGGCGAACGCGGTCATCCACTGCGGGTGCAGCCGGTAGTAGACGACGTCGTTGTCCCAGTCGAAGGCGTCGTGGCCGTAGAAGTCCCGGAAGTACGCGAGCAGTTCCGGCCAGTCGGCGGCCGGCTCGCCGCCGTGCGGGTTGAGGACCTCCGCGGTGCCGTGGGTGAACACGCCCAGGTCCTCCCCGCGCAGGTGCGCGGCGCTGACGGCGGGCCGGGCGGCGAGGTGCCGGGCCTTGGCGGCGCCGCGCGCGGTGCCGAAGTGCCACATGCCGTGCAGGAAGTGCCCGTCCACGCCGCTGATCCGCGGCTCGCCCTTCGCCGTCACCGTGGACAGCGCGAGCGTGCACATGCCGGTGAGCACACCGGTGAGCTGGTCGGCGGTGAGCGTGCGCTCGCTGTTGATGATCGACCGCAGGTGCGCGGTGGAGCGGGCGAGCGAGGCGTCGAGGAGGGCCTGGAGCCGGTGGAGCTCGTCGGGTGTTTCGCGCATGGGGGGTCCTTGTCTGTCCGTCGTCCCGGCCCGTGCCACCACGACACCGACCGGCGCCCCCTACTGTCCCCGCGAAACCCGACACCTTCTGTCGTGATTTCCTGCGGTGTCCTGCGGTGTCCTGCGGTGTCCTGCGGTGTCCTGCGGTGTCCTGTGGTTTTCCACGCACCCGGCCGCTGGCGGGGGAGTGGGAAGTCGGCGGGGCCGACTTCCCACTCCCTGGGGCTCCGCGGTGGCAGCCGTCAGCCGTCAGCCGTCGGCTGTCCGCCGTGCGGCGGTCAGGGCCAGAGGCACTGCGACTGCGGGTCGAAGCAGGTGAGGCCCATCGAGGACGCCACCTTCGCGATGTGGACGCAGGCCTCCTCCACCATGCTCCAGCGGATCGGGAAGTAGATCAGCGGGCCGCTCGCCTCCCCGATCAGCGGGCCGGTCGACCACGGCGAGGTGTCGTCCTCGTCCTCGGCGAGGTCGGGCCACCGCTCCAGCAGCGCGGCCACGAAGGCCGCGATCCGCTCGGTCGGCGGAAGGTTCTCCTCGTCCGTGCCGAGGTACCGCACGTACAGGTCGTCGAAGCACCGGCCCGCCGCGGCGTCGTCCGCGGGGCGCTCGCCCTCCCAGACCGCAAGGTCGTAACTCATGGGCGCAGCCTGCCACCCGGCACCGACAACCGCCCCGGAGCCCGTACGCGCAGTCCCGGCCCGGCCCGGTTCGCACGTCACCACAGGTGCAGGAAGCTCCGGACGTCGTCGTAGCCGTCGAGGGCCCGGCCGTCCACGTCCGACGGGTCCGCCTCGGCACGCGCCGCCAAGGCCCCCGACAGTGCCACGGCTTCCTCGCCCAGACGCCCGAAGCGCCGGGCGGCATGCCCCAGGCACAGGCCGGCCAGTCCGAGCAGCGGGCTCCCCGACGCCGCCCGGGTGCCGACCCGCACGCACCAGTGCTCGACGAACCGCGCGTCCTCGTCGTGCAGCGCGGTCCCGACCAGGACTCCGGCCGCCTCGCCCTCCGCCCGCGCCGAGCGGTCGCGAAGGGCCCGCTCCAGCGTCTCGGCCACCACGTCGTGCGGCAGCGCGGGAGGGTTCTCGAAGGTCAGGTGGGAACGCACCCCGCGACACTACGCGCCCCGCACCGGCAGCCCGGGGCCGGTGCGGGCCGGTGCGGGCGCGTCGTCGTGGTCCGCGAGGGCGGCGGGTACGAGTCGCACCTGTCCCGGTTCGGCGCCGCGGGCATCGGCCTCGGCCTCGACCTGCCGGCCCGGCGGCGGCGCTCGCGACGGTCCGGGGCCCGCGGGCGGACGGCCGGTGGCCGGACGACGGGCCCCGCCAGGGCGCGGCGCTCATCGACCCCGGCCACAAGGTACTGCCGCTGCTCGCCCGGGAGGGGCCGGGCGCCGTGCCGCGACCCCGGACGGGCCTGGGCGGGCCGGGAGGTGCGCTGGGCGTACGGCGGCAATGCGGCACCGCGCACCTCCCTGGGGCCGGACCCGGAGTTCGTGCGTGAGCGCGGGAGCAGGCTGCCGGTGGGGGAGTCGCCGGAGCGGGACGACGATGACCTCGCGGAGGTCCGGGCGGCCGCCGAGCGGCGAAACGCCCGGCCCGGCCCGCCGGGGGCCGCCGCGACCGTCGTGGGGGAGTGGGAAGTCGGCGGGGCCGACTTTCCACTCCCGGCGGCTCCCCGGTTCCCTGGGGCGGCTGTTCCGTGTGGCCGTCAGCCGGCCGGCTGCGCCCGCTCCAGGGCTTCCCGCAGCCGCCTGACCTCGGCGACCAGTCGTGGCACGTCCTGGCGGGCGGCGGCGATGAAGTCGAGGTCCGCGTCCGTCGCGGGGTCCGGTCCAGTCCGGGTGCGGCCGTCGGTGGTCCGGGTCAGGTGGAACTCGTCGTCCCGCGGCGCGTCGGGGCGCAGTTGGACGAAGCTCGCGCCGCCGATCCCCTGGCGGGTCTCCAGCCGGGCGACCCACGGGCCCGGTGTCGCGGCGCCGGCGCGCAGCTCGATCGCGGACAGTTCTTCCTCGGACAACGGCTCGTCGGACGGCATGCCCGGATCCTGCCCCGGTCCTCCGGGCCTGTCCAGGGCCACCCGGGCTGCCTTGAGCGGGGTGGCCCCGTCTGTTCAGTCCCGCCGGTTCGCCGGTCCGGCCTCGACCCACTGCGGTATCCGCGCCGGTGCCAGGAACTTCTCGTTGAGCACCAGCATCCACGCCAGCGCGATCATGCAGACGATCGGGATCGCGAGCAGCAGCACGATGAAGACGATCGGGTGCGCGTGGCTGAAAGCGTCGCTGTTGATCCCGAAGAGCGTCACGGGACCGGCGATGACGAGGGGCGCCACCAGCCAGCAGAACAGGTAGGTGCGGATCACCTCGCTCATGCGCAGTTCGGCCCGGCCCAGGAACACGTACTGCGTGGTGCTCGTCGAGGAGCCGTGCCGCCCGGAGACGTCGACCGTCTCGCCCTCCTTGACGTAGTAGCGTCCCAGCGGCCGGATCGGCAGCATCAGCATGGTGAACCAGTGGGTGGCGAAGCAGGCACCCTGGGCGTCCGGCCGCGTCTTGCCCAGCATCGTCCGCCCGAACCCGTTGACCGTGCCCAAGCGCGGTGCCGTGCGCATCGGCATGACCCTGTCCGACATCTGCCCCCCATCCCGGCGAAAACCGTTGTGATCCGATCAGCATGCCAGCGCCGTACGACACCCTCCCGGCGGGGTCGCAACACCTCCATCGGATCTCCCCGGTGACGGACGGTCACCTCCCGCCGCCCGGTGGAGCGGGAAGTCGGCGGGGCCGACTTCCCGCGCGCGGGCGGCCCGCCGAAAGGGGCGGGCCAGGGGGCGCGCGGCCAGCGGAGGGGGCGCGCGGGCGGAGGGGGCTCCGCGCTCTCGACGGATAGCTCTTACTGAGAGCTAAAATGAGGGTATGACCGCGACAGGGCCCGAAACGCTCGACATCGCGCTGGCGGACGAGTTCTCCACCCTCCTCGTCGGCATCCAGCGCCTGGTCCGCCGCCGCCTGCGGCAGACGATGGACGAACCCCGCCTGCGCGGCGCCCAGGTCGAACTGCTGCGCCTGGTGATGGACAGCCCCGGACTGCGCGTCTCCGAGGCCGCCGAGGAGCTGTGCCTGGCCGGCAACTCCGTGTCCACCCTCGTCAACCAGCTCGTCGCCCGGAACCTGCTGCGCCGCGAGAGCGACCCCGCCGACCGGCGCGCCGCCCTCCTGCACGCCACCCCGGAGGCCGTCGAACGCATCGAGGCCTGGCGCCGGCGCCGCCGCGCGCTGATGGGCGACATCGTCGCCGGCCTGCCGCCGCGCGAGCGCGAGGCCCTGGCCGCCGCCCTGCCCGCCCTGCGGCAGGTCGCCGAGGGCCTGCGCACCCCGCCGGGGGAGGAGGAACGATGACCACCGAGGACACCAGGGACACCGGGAACGCCGGGGACGCCAGGGAAGCCGCGGACGCGGTGGCCTGCCGGGGCCTGGAGTACACCTTCCGCCACGGCCGAGGGAAGGCCACCCGGGCCGTCGACCGGATCGACCTCACCGTCCGCACCGGCGAGGTGTTCGGCCTGCTCGGCCCCAACGGCGCCGGCAAGACCACCACCATCCGCGCGATCACCACCCTGCTGCCCGTCGGCGCCGGCATGGTCCGCGTCTTCGGCCACGACGCCACCCGCCACCCCATGCAGGTGCGCCGCCTGCTCGGCTACGTCCCCCAGCAGCTGTCCGCCGACGCCGGGCTGACCGGACGCGAGAACGTCGCCCTGTTCGCCCGCGTCTTCGACGTCCCGCGCCGCGAACGCGCCGCCCGCGTCGACCAGGCGCTGGCCGCCGTCGACCTCACCGAGGCCGCCGAACGCATGGCCGCCACCTACTCCGGCGGCATGGTGCGCCGCCTCGAACTCGCCCAGGCCCTGGTCAGCGCCCCGCGCCTGCTCGTCCTGGACGAACCCACCATCGGCCTGGACCCGATCGCCCGCACCGGCGTGTGGGAACGCGTCGACGCCGTACGCGCCGCCACCGGCATGACCGTCCTGGTCACCACCCACTACATGGACGAGGCCGACCGCCACTGCGACCGCATCGCCCTCATGGACCGCGGCCGCGTCCGCGCGCTCGGCACACCCGCCGAACTCAAGGACCAGGTACGGCGCACCGACCCGGCCCGGGCCGCGCCCAGCCTCGACGACGTCTTCCGCCACTTCGCCGGCCGGCAGCTGGCCGACGCCACCGAAGGAGACTTCAGCGATGTCCGCCGTACCCGCCGCACCGCAGGCCGCGTCGGCTGAACCCCCCGCCCACCGCCCCGCCGCCGGCCCCGACCTCTCCCTGCTGCTGGTGCCCCCGCGCGCCCGCACCGGCTGGCGCCTGGTGCCCGCCCGCATCGGCGCGATGTGCGCCGTCGAACTGCAGAAGCTGCGCCACGACCGCACCGAGCTCTACACCCGGGCCGTCCAGCCCGCCCTGTGGCTGCTGATCTTCGGCGAGACCTTCACCCGCCTCAAGGCCATCCCCACCGGCGGCATCCCGTACCTGGACTACCTCGCGCCCGGCATCATCGCCCAGTCCGCGATGTTCATCGCGATCTTCTACGGCATCATGATCATCTGGGAGCGGGACTCCGGCGTCCTCACCAAACTGCTCGTCACCCCCACCCCGCGCGCCGCCCTCGTCACCGGCAAGGCCTTCGCCGCCGGGGTGAAGGCACTCCTGCAAGCCGTCGTGGTCGTACTGATCGCCGCCGCCCTCGGCGTCGCCATGACCTGGAACCCGCTGCGACTGCTCGGCGTCGTGGCCGTCGTCCTGCTCGGCTCGGCGTTCTTCTCCTGCCTGTCGATGGCCATCGCCGGCATCGTCCTCACCCGCGACCGCCTGATGGGCATCGGCCAGGCCATCACCATGCCGCTGTTCTTCGGCTCCAACGCCCTCTACCCCGTCGACCTGATGCCCGGCTGGCTCCAGGCCGTCAGCAAGGCCAACCCGCTCAGCTACCAGGTCGACGCCCTGCGCGGCCTGCTCATCGGCACCCCCTCCCACCTGCCCCTGGACTTCGCCGTCCTCGCCCTCGCCACCGTGGCCGGCATCGCCGCCGCCTCCGCCCTGCTCAGGCGCCTGGCGCGCTAGCCGACGCCGTCACCACCCTGCGGAAAAACGCGGTGACAGGCGGGGCGCCGCCCCGGGAGACTGCCTTCCAGCAAGCCGACGACCGGAGGGCGGGGCACCAGTGGCACTGGCGAGGAAGGGCGCGCGGCGCATCGCCGTCGACGGCGAGGAGTACCGCTGGCGCGTGACCCGCCAACACTGGTGCTGCGACTACGAGGGCACCACCCTCGGCTACGCCGCCGAGCACGCCACGCACCCCGGAACGACACTCGTCGTGGACACCGGCCGCCCCACCCTCCGCACCCCCGGGGCGGTGGCGACGGACCTCGTCCTGCCACGCGAAGTCGCCGCGGGCATCCGCGCCGCCCGGGCGAACGGCTGGACACCCGCCACCCCCGGCCCGCCCCTCACCCTGCACCTGTCCGCCGCCTGACCGGGAAGGAACGAGACGACCCCATGACCCACGCCTTCCCCCGGACGGTGCTCCACACCCCGCGCCTGACCCTGCGCCCCTTCACCGCCGACGACACCGACGACACCCGCGCCGCCTGCGCCGACGACCTCACCCAGCACTGGCTGCCGCTGCCCCGCCCCTACACCCGCGAGGACGCCCACACCTGGTGCACCCGGACCGCCCACGACCTGCGCACCACCGGCGACGGCATCCACTTCGCCGTCACCGAGCGTACGAACGGACGCCTGGCCGCCACCGTCGGCCTGAAGAAGACCGACTGGCGCTCCCGCAGCTCCGAAGCCGGCTACTGGGTGGCACCCTGGGCCCGCGGCCGGGGTATCGCCGCCGAAGCCACCCGCGCCCTGGCGCACTGGCTGCTCACCGCGCAGGCCTTCGAACGGCTGGAGCTCAAGGCCGCCACCGCCAACACCGCCTCCCGCCGCACCGCCCTGAACGCCGGCCTGCGCGAGGAGGGCGTGCTGCGCAACGCCGGCTTCACCCACCACGGCCGCACCGACCTCGTCCTGTACTCGCTCGTCCCCGCCGACCTGCTCCCCGGAGAGCCAGCCCCCGGCGGTCCGGTGTCGTCGCCGACGGCCTGACCGGGCCGTCGGCACCGGGTCGGGGCGTCAGGAGGCGGTGCGGCGCACCGGGTGGCCGCCGGGGCCGGTGGTGAGCCAGGAGCCGTCGCCGAGCGGCCGCAGGTCGTACGGGTCCGCCGCGTGGGCGTCGAACTCGCCGTGGACGCGGCCGGTGCGGGCGTCGACGCGGTAGTGGCGGAACCAGTCCTCCTCGTCCTCGGTCTCGCCGACGAGGGTGGCCAGGAGGGTGTTCGGGGTGAGGTGGCCGCCGCTCCACTCCAGGAAGACCGTGTCCGGGTCGTGGCCGAAGTCGTCGACGGTGAGGGTGAACACCGTCTCGCCGCCGGGGAAGGCGTGGACGGTGAGGTCCCTCTGGGCGTGGTCGACGGTCAGGAAGCGGTGCCCGTCGGGGGACAGGTCGATGAGGCAGCGGTCGTCCCACGGGTAGCGGAGGAGTTCCAGCCGGCCGCCGGCCAGCGACGCGCGGTAGACGGCGGTGCCGTCCTGCCCCTCGCCCACGTTGAGGAGCATCCCGCCGCTCGCCGGGTGGGCCAGCTGCACGCCGCCGTGCCCGACCGTCTCCAGGTCGGCCCGGGCGAGGACCGCCCCGCTCGCGGCGTCCACGGCGACCCACTGGTCCGGCCGGTCGCGGCCCGCCATGGCGTCGGGCCGGTAGACCCACAACACCCTTCCGTCCGGGGACAGTTCGCAGTCTGGCAGGTGGCCGTGGGCGTTGTCCGCCGCCGGTTTGAAGGGCGTGCGCCAGACCTGAGTGCCGTCGGCCGTCACGCAGACGGCCGCGTGGAGCGTCGTGTAGTAGGCGTGCCGCAGGTCGGCGGCGACGGCGTGGGCGACCACCCCGTCCCCGGGGACCGGCCGGCAGGCCACCGCGGGCGACAGCACACCCACGGCGCCGGCGGCCGGGGCGTAGGCGCAGACGAGTCCGTCGACGAGCCGGGTGGTGAGCCGGACGGGGTGCGGGGAGGCGGCCATCCCCGGAGGCTACCGAACCCGGGCGGGCGGCCGCCGTCGGCCCCGCCTCCGGCCGCTCCCGGCCGCCTCCGGCCGGTCAGGGGCGCCACTGCTCCCGGTAGCCGGGGTGGTCGTGGTAGGACTGCGCGAGGACGCGCAGCGCGTACGCGAGGCCGGCGGCGCGGGGGTCCGAAGGGTCCATCGCGATGCCCTCCTGGGCCAGCTGGTCGACCAGGTCGAGCATGGGCAGGTGGCTGTCGAGGAGCGCCTCGGGGCCGAAGACGTGCGCCACGTAGGCATAGGCGTGGTTGTCTTCCTCGTTGCGTGCGCGCAGGAAGCGCAGGAGGTCGTCCATGGGCCCATCCTGGTGCGCCGCCCCGGCGGGCCGGGAGCCGGGGCCCTTCCGCCCGGAGGGCGCGGGGGCGGCTCGGTGCCGTGTGCCGCAGGCGGGCAGCGGGGGCCTGGTCGGTGAACGGGCTTGGCGGCGCGCCGGGTTGCGCGCGTCCCCGGCCGGCCGGGGACGCGGCTGTTCGCGGTGGTCGGGTGGCCCGCGCCCGTCGTCCCGTCGCGGCCGAACTTCCGTTCTCCCTAGGGGAGTTCGTGCGGGAGGGCCGCCACGCTCGGCGCCGTGGTGCCGTGTTCCACGGGGACGTTGCTTCCTCCCGTGGGGGCGCGCGCGGAGCCGGGCGCCGGCCGGGCT
>NZ_JBHUAL010000060.1:32046-41308 GCF_042789775.1 Kitasatospora sp. NPDC056800
GGGGGGGGGGGGGGGGGGGCCCCGGGGGTGGTGGTCCGCCGGGGGGGGGGGGGGGGGGGGGGGGGGGGGGGGGGGGGGCCCCCCCCCCCCCAGGGGGGAGGGGGTCAGGCGGCGGTGCCCTGCCGGCGGGCGCGGACGCTGGTGACCAGCTGGGCGCGGATGCGGGCGGGGACCTCGGGGGCGAAGCGGGCCAGGTAGTGGTTCAGGTGGGTCTCGTCGCCGGTGAGGAACGGCAGGTCGAAGACCAGCAGTTTGCGCACCGCGAGCAGCGGGACGGGGGCGCGCAGCGGCCGGAAGGAGTGGTTCCACAGGCCGGGTTCCTCGCAGACCGGGTGGAACTGGCCGATCATCAGGCCCTGTTCGACGAACTCGTCCTTGGCCTTGCGCTGGAGCTCGTCCAGCACGGTGGAGTCCTCGCGGTCCAGTTGGGGCAGCACCAGCAGGACGGTCAGCAGCTCGCGGTCGGACTCCTCCGCCAGGTCGGCGAGCAACGCGTCGTAGTGGGCGCGCAGTTCGGCCACCAGCGCGGGCAGGTCCCCGCCGGGGGAGGTGTCGGCGACGGCGATGTGGAACAGGCCGCGGCGCAGCGAGGGCTGGGTGTAGGGGCAGACCGGGCCGCTGCGGCCGAGGTCGGGGTGGGCGGTGGTGAGGAAGGCGCGGGCCCAGGCGAGGGTCTCGGCGGCCTCGGGGCTCGCGGCGGCGCGGCCGGCGTCGATGTGCTCGGCGCTGTACACGCGCAGCGCCCCGGTGACGGCGGTCGCAGCGGAGGGGGCGGTGGGGGCGACGGCGGCGGGGGCGGTCATCGGGGCCCCCGCCAGACCGGGGCCAGGCGGGGTCCGCCGCCGGGCAGGGCGAGGGCCTCGCCGAAGCGGGCGAAGCCGCCGCGGGCGAGCAGGCGGGCGCCGGACGGGGAGCTGGTCTCGGCGTAGGCGGCCTGGCCGGCGGTGTCGACCTCGGTGAGGAAGGCGTGCAGCAGGGCCCACCCGGCGCGGGTGCCGCGGGCGCCGGGGCGCACCCCGACGAAGGCGAGGTAGTGGTGGGAGCGGTGGCGCGGGTGGCGCAGGGTCTGCAGGCGGGTGATGGCGGCCAGGCGGCGGGCCGGTTCGCCGTGGCCGGCGGCGCCGATCGCCTCGGCCAGGGCGGCGGTGGCGGCGCCGTCCCGCGGGCCCGGGGCCTCCCAGCGGCCGGGCGGCAGGAACAGCAGCGCCCCCAGCGGTTCGCCGTCCGTGGCGCCGTCGTCCGCGCCGCCGTCGCCGGCGGCCCGGTGGACGGTCAGCGCGCCCCCGTGGGCCTGGCACTGCTCGACGTGGACGCGGAAGAAGGCGGGCAGGACGCGGGCGCGGTGGTCGGGGTCGGGGAAGGCCCAGAGCATCAGCGCGTCGTCGGCGAAGGCGTCGGCGAGCGCGCGGGCCAGGGCGTCCTCCTCGCCCGGGCGGGCGGGGCGCACGACGGGCCGTACGGCGCTGTCGGCCGGCCCGGGGGGCGGTAAGGCGGTGCCCGCGGCGGCGGGCAGGGCGGTGGCGGTGGTCAACGGGCACTCTCCTCGAACGAGGGGGCGGACGAAGGGGAAGGAGCCGAAGGACTGGACGGAACACAGGGAGCGGACGGAACGGTGGAATCAGGGGAACCGGTAGCCGAGGCGGCCAGCGCCGCCACCCGCGCGTGCAGCGGCGCCACCCACCCCTCCGCCTCCGGCTTGATCAGCACGCTGCGCAGCACCCGCGCCCCGTCCGCGTCCGCGCGCACGCCCGGGTGGCGGCGGGTGAAGTCGGCGGCGTCCACGCGCAGCACGCTCAGATAGACGGGGTCGTGCTCGTCGGCCATGCCCCGGCGCAGGACCCGCTCGCTCGCGGCGTCGACCGCCGACAGCGCGGGCGCACCGGCGACGGTGGGGAAGTAGGTGACGATGTCCAGCTGCGGCCGCTGGTAGAGCGTCAGCTCCGCGCTGTCCTCGATCCGCCGCGCCCAGGCGAGGGCGGCGCGCCGGCTCGCGGCCAGCCCCGCGCCCAGCCCCCGCGCGGTGAGCGGCAGCAGCTGCAGGGTCAGCCACAGGGCGGCGGCCGAGGCCCCGGCGCGCGAGCACTCCAGGCTGATCTCGCCCAGGTGCAGCTCGGCGTCGGTGAAGTAGGTGTACGGGGAGTCGTGGGCGAAGTGCCGCCCGATGTCCGGGTCGGCGAACAGCACCGCCCCGCAGCCGTACGGCTGCAGGCCGTGCTTGTGCGGGTCGACGGTCACCGAGTCGCAGCCGGCGATCGCCCGCCACGGCGCCGTGTCCACGTCGAGGGAGGCGGCGAGCGCGTCGTCGGCGGCCAGCAGGGCGAAGAACCCGCCGTAGGCGGCGTCCACGTGCACCCGCGCCCCGTAGCGGCGGGCCAGCGGCAGGATCTCGTGCACCGGGTCGACGGCGCCCGCCCCGGTGGTGCCGCAGGTGACCACCACCGTGCCGACCCGCCCGGTGCGCAGCAGCTCCTCCAGCGCCCCGGTGTCCATCCGGCCCTCGGCGTCCGCCGCCACCGCGTGCCCCTGGACGCCCAGCACGTGGCACATCCGGCTGTGGGTGTAGTGGGCCTCGCGGCTGTACGCCACCCCCAGGCCCGGGTGGCTCTGGCGCGCCACGTACAGCGCCTCCAGGTTGGCGATGGTGCCGCTGCTGGTCAGGTGGCCCACGTGCGCGGGCAGCCCGAACATGGCGGCGAGCTGCGCGACGCACTCGCGTTCCATGTCGTTGGTGGCCGGTCCGCCCTCGTAGGCGTGGTTGTTGGGGTTGAAGCGCATCGCCGTCAGGTAGCCCACCACCGCCGCCGGGTGCGGCGGCTTGACCATCTGCCCGGCGTAGCGCGGATGGAAGAACGGGTAGTTGTGCTCCAGGCGCTCGGCGAAGCGCTCGAAGGCGGCCGCGAACGCCGCCTCGTCCACCAGGTGCGAGGGGTGCGGCTCCAGCGGCCCGAACCGCTCGCCCCACCGCTCGGCCACCTCGGCCGCCTTCGGCAGCCAGTACCGCAGGTCCACGCTCAGGCCCTTCCCCTCAAGTCCTTCGACAACGGGGGGCCGACGCGCGGGTGAGCAGCACGCCGGGCCCCTGGCGAGTACGAGCGTTCACCGCGTCCGAGTCCTTGAGCGTTCCTCGACCGCGTCCGCAGCCACCGTGGCCACCGCCCGCAAGGCGCCCGCAACACCCGCAGCTCACCCACCGCACCGCCCGCCGGCCCCACCCGCACCGCCCCGGCCCCCGCCGCGGGCGCCCCCGCACCACCCCCCCCGCACCACCCCGTACGGCCCCAGCCGGACCCCACCGGGACCCGAGCCGCCGCTGCTGCAATCACCCCCGGACAAGGCCGCCCCACCCCACCCGGGCGAGGCCGGGGGAGCTCACGCGGGAGGAACGACGCGATGGTGACCAGACGCAGGATGATCGGCGCCGCCCTGGCGACCGGGGGAGGAGTCCTGCTCGTGCGCACCACGCTGCGCCCGGCCCCCTCCGCCGCCACCACCGCGGCCGCCGCCGCCAAGGACGCCGGCCACGCCCACCCGGCCGGCGCCGCCGCCCCCGACCCCGGCCCCGACGCCGGCCCCGCGCTCGCGGAGAAGTTCACCACCGCCCTGCCGCTGCCCCCGGTGCTCAGCCCCGTCTCCACCGACGGCGGCGCCGACACCTACGCGGTGACCATGCTGCGCTCCTACGCCCGCGTCCTGCCCGGCCGCCGCACCGAGGTCCTCACCTACAACGGCGCCTTCCCCGGCCCCGTCATCCGCGCCCGCTCCGGGCGCCCGGTGGTCGTCCGCCAGACCAACCTGCTCGACGACCCGGTCTCCGTCCACCTGCACGGCTCCGCCGTCCCCGTCGACAGCGACGGCGGCCCGATGAACCTGCTGGGCGCCGGCGCCACCCGCACCTACACCTACCCCAACGACCAGCCCCACGCGAGCCTGTGGTTCCACGACCACGCCCACCACCTGGAGTCCGAGCACGTCTACCGCGGCCTGGCCGGCACCTACCTGCTCACCGACGCCACCGAGGCCTCCCTGCCGCTGCCCGCCGGCCGCTACGACCTGCCCATCGCCCTGCGCGACGCCCGCTTCGACACCGCCGGCAACCTCGTCTACCGGATGGACGACGCCGAGGGCCGCGCCACGATCCTCGCCAACGGCCGCCCCTGGCCCAAGGTCGACGTCGCCGCCCGCCGCTACCGCATCCGCCTGCTCAACTCCTCCAACCTGCGCTTCTTCTCCCTGCGCCTGGCCGACGGCGGCCCCATCACCCAGATCGGCTCCGACGGCGGCCTGCTGGAACGCCCCCACACCACCGACACCGTCGACCTGTCACCCGGCGAGCGCGCCGACGTCGTCATCGACTTCTCCCGCTACCGCCCCGGCACCAGCGTCGTGCTCACCAACTCCATGCCGCCCGGCCCCGCCGAACACATCGGCCAGGTCCTGCGCTTCGACGTCGGCCGCCCCGCCCCCGACCCCTCCAGCGTCCCCGACCGGCTGCGCACCCTGCCCCCGCTGGGCCCGGTGGCCCGCGAGCGCACCATCGTGCTGAAGGTCGAGGAGGGCGGCGCGGGCGTGGCCCCGCTCGGCCTGATCGACGGCCGGCAGTACGACCCCGCCCGCGTCGACGCCGCCGTCGCCTTCGGCACCTCGGAGATCTGGACGGTCCACAACGCCAACACCGACATCCCGCACAACTTCCACCTGCACCTGGTGCAGTTCCGCGTCCTGCAGCGCAACGGCGCACCCCCCGGCCCCGAGGAGGGCGGCCTCAAGGACACCGTGCGCCTGATGCCCGGCGAGAGCGTGCGCCTGCACGCCACCTTCGACTCCTACCGCGGCCGCTACCCCTACCACTGCCACCTGCTGGACCACTCCGCGATGGGCATGATGGCCCAGATGGAGATCGCCTGACACCCCGGTCCCGGGGCCGCCCGCCGACACCGCGCCGGACACGGGCGGCCCCGGGACCGGGGGAGCGGTCAGGACGCGTGGATGCCCTGCCCCGGCGTCAGGATCCCCGCCGGGTCCCAGCGGCGCTTGGCCCGCGCCACCGTCTCCCACAGCCCCCCGTAGTGGCGCCGCCAGTCCGCCCCCGTCATCCCCGGCACCGCCCCGATCAGGTACCGCTTGCCGCCCAGCTCCACCGCCAGGTCGTACAGCCGCCGGTTGCGCTCCAGCATCGCCGCCGTGTCCGAGCCCGGCCCCGGGAACGCCAGCAGGTCGAAGTGCCAGCCCACCTCCTGCCCGGGCAGCACCGCCAGCGGCGCCCGCACCTTCGAGCGCTGGTACGGGTAGAACAGCAGCAGCCCCGCCCCCAGGTCGGCGGCGGTCAGCACCTCGGCGGCCCGCGCCATGAACGCCCGCGCCGCGGACGCCGGCAGGAACACGCTCAGCCACGGCTTGGGCAGCGCCCACAGCCCCGACGCGCGCAGGTACCCGGCGAAGCCGTCCACCCGGAACGCGTACTCCCGCCAGCTCTGCTCCACCACCTCGCTCGACACCGGGCGCAGCCCCGCCAGCAGCGCCGCCCGGTCCACCGCGCCCCCGGCGTCCGCGAATGCCACCAGCTCCGCCTTGTACCGCCAGCGCGAACCGTCCTCGCTGCGCACCACGTCGCCGACCTGGAGGTCGAAGCGGCGCTCGGCCATGACCTTCTGCTGGTCGGCGAGGTAGGCGTCCAGGTCGTCGTAGTACAGCGAGAAGACGTGGGCGCGTTCGCGGACCTTCACCAGGGCGAGGGTGGCGCGCACGATGACGGCGACCTGGCCGCCGCCGGCCAGCACGGCCTCGAACAGTTCCCGGTTGCGGGTGGGGGAGGCGGTGACCAGTTCGCCGGTGCCGGTGACGACGTCCAGTTCCAGCACGTTGTCGACCTGCATGCCGTGGCGCTGGACACCGCCGCCGATGCCGCCGACGCTCAGCGTGCCGCCCACGGTCAGGTGCAGGTAGTCGGTGAGCACCGGCGGCACCCAGCCCGCGGCCAGGCCGGCCTCGGTGACCTGCGCCCAGGTGGCCCCGGCCTCGACGACGGCGCGCCCGGGGCGTACGGACAGGACCTTGGACAGGCCGCGGGCGTCGATGGCGACGCCGCCGCGGGGGTTGGCCTGGCCGTAGCTGGAGTGCGACTCCAGGCCGGCCTCGCCGAGCTGGGCGAGGTCGCCGCTCTGGCCGTTGACGGCCACCGGGATGCGGTGGCGGCGGGCGAAGGCGACCAGCTGCTGCACGTCGCGTACCGAGCCGGGGCGCAGGACGGCCCGGGGGGTGGCGGTGACGAGGTGGCCGAAGTCGGTGGCGAAGCGTTCCAGGCCGGCGCCCTGGAGGGTCACCGTGCCGTCCAGGGCGGGCAGTCGGGCGATGTCGGCGCTCTCGCCGGTCCCGGTGTCGGCTTCGGTGGCCCAGGCTTCGGTGGCGGTGTTCCAGCCGATGACGGCGCTGACGGCTCCGGCGCCGGCCGAGGCGAGGAGGGCGCGGCGTGACAGTCCTGACCTGCTCATATCAGAATTTCTCCGATCAGTCGTCAAATAGGGATTGTTGTACCGCAACCATCGGGTGATCACCTACTGCCCCGCACCGTCCAGCTGTTCGCGCAGGGCGGTGAGGCGGTGGAGCACGGCGTTGACGAGCATCGGCCGGTACGGGTCCCGGTCGTTGTCCATCCAGGCGGTGGCCGTCGCGGCCTCCTCCAGCAGGGCCAGCCGGGCCCGGGGCAGGTCGGCCACCAGCGGGGAGCGGACCGCGTCCAGCAGGGCGTGGACGAGCCGGTGGGCGTGGACGCGCGGGTTGACCGCGAACAGCGCGCGGTAGACCCACAGCGCGTCCTCGCCGGACAGGATCCAGTCGTCGTTCAGCAGCAGCCGCACCCGTGCCCTCAGCACCAGGTCCTCGTTCATGTCGCTTGTCCCCCTTCGCCGTTCGTGAGCTGCCTCCCGCCGCGTGCGGGCAGCACGCCGTGCGCGCCGGCCGCCCTGGGCAGGGCGGTGGGCGCGGGGTTCGCGGTGGGATGCGCACGAGTCTGCGGGCGCGGGGCGGGGCGCGGCAAGGCGGAAGAAGGGTGTGCTGCGTCCTACCGGAGCGTTGCCCTGAGCTGGCAGGATGGGGGTCGGCACCCTCCGGGCGCGGTGGCGGACGCTAGCCTGGGCGCCATGTTCGTACTGGAGTTGACGTACACCGCCGCCCTGGAGTCGATCGAGGAGGCGCTGCCGCGGCACATCGCGTGGCTCGAGGAGCACTACGCGTCGGGCACCTTCCTCGCCTCGGGGCGCAAGGTGCCGCGCGACGGCGGGGTGATCCTCGCGGTGGGCGGGGACCGGGCCCGGATCGAGGCGCTGGTGGCCACCGACCCGTTCGTGCGGGCCGGGTTGACGCAGTACCGGGTGACGGAGTTCCTCGCCACCACCACCGCCCCGGAGCTGGCGGCCCACCGCCAGCAGCTGCCCGGCTGAGGCCCTGCGCCCCCGTTGGTCCCCGTCCGTCCGTGGTGCCCCGGGCCGTTCGCGCGGTTCGGGGCACGGTCGCGTTCTGGCTACGATCGGTGAACACGGGGCGAGGACGTATCGCGAGTACCGACTTTCGGCGGGAGAAGACGGATGGCACACGCACGGGCCGGGCAGCCGGCGCAGCCCGGTGACCTGGTGGACGTGGCGCGGCTGGTGACGGCGTACTACGCGCTGAACCCGGATCCGCAGGAGCCCGGGCAGCGGGTGGCGTTCGGGACCTCGGGGCACCGGGGCTCGTCGCTGGACGGGGCCTTCAACGAGGACCACATCGCCGCGACCACGCAGGCGATCTGCGAGTACCGGGCCGAACAGGGCGTCGCGGGGCCGGTGTTCCTGGGCGCGGACACCCACGCCCTCTCCGAGCCGGCCAAGGCCACCGCCCTGGAGGTGCTGGCCGCCAACGGCGTGCACGTGCTGATCGACGCCGCCGACGGCTACACCCCCACCCCGGCGGTCTCGCACGCGATCCTCGCCCACAACCGGCGCAGCCCGCGCGCGCTCGCCGACGGCATCGTGGTCACCCCCTCGCACAACCCGCCGCGCGACGGCGGCTTCAAGTACAACCCGCCCAGCGGCGGGCCGGCCGGCTCGCAGGCCACCAACCGGATCCAGGACCGCGCCAACGAGCTGATCCGCGAGGGCATGCGCGGCGTCAGGAAGGTCCCCTACGCGCGGGCGCTGGCCGCCGCCACCACCGGGCGCCACGACTACCTCACCGCCTACGTCGAGGACCTGCCCTCCGTCCTGGACCTGGACGCGGTGCGGGAGGCGGGCCTGCGCATCGGCGCCGACCCGCTGGGCGGCGCGTCGGTGGCCTACTGGGCGCGCATCGCCGAGACCCACCGCCTGGACCTGACCGTCGTCAACCCGCGGACCGACCCGACCTGGCGGTTCATGACGCTGGACTGGGACGGGAAGATCCGCATGGACTGCTCCTCCCCGGCCGCGATGGCCTCCCTCATCGGCCGCAAGGACGAGTACGCCATCGCCACCGGCAACGACGCCGACGCCGACCGGCACGGCATCGTCACCCCCGACGGCGGCCTGATGAACCCCAACCACTACCTGGCGGTGGCCGTCGACTACCTCTACCGCCACCGCGCCGACTGGCCCGGCGACGCGGGCGTCGGCAAGACCCTGGTCTCCTCCTCGATGCTCGACCGCGTCGCCGCCGACCTCGGCCGCGCCCTGGTGGAGGTCCCGGTCGGCTTCAAGTGGTTCGTCGACGGCCTGCTGGAGGGCTCGATCGGCTTCGGCGGCGAGGAGAGCGCCGGCGCCTCCTTCCTGCGCCGCGACGGCGGGGTGTGGACCACCGACAAGGACGGCATCCTGCTCGCCCTGCTGGCCGCCGAGATCACCGCCGTCACCGGCGAGACCCCCAGCGCCCGCTACCGCGACCTGACCGAGCGCCACGGCGCCCCCTCCTACGCCCGGGTGGACGCCCCCGCCGACCGCGAGCAGAAGGCCCGCCTGGCCCGGCTCTCCCCGGAGCGGGTCGGCGCCGGCGAGATCGCCGGGGAGAAGATCACCGCCGTCCTCGCCAAGGCCCCCGGCAACAGCGCCCTGATCGGCGGCATCAAGGTCTGTACGGAGAACGCCTGGTTCGCGGCCCGGCCCTCGGGCACCGAGGACGTGTACAAGATCTACGCCGAGTCCTTCCACGGCGACGAGCACCTCGCCCGGGTGCAGGACGAGGCCCGCGCCCTGGTCGGCGAGGTCCTGCGGGGCTGAACCCGGTACGCCCGTGCCCCGGTCCGGCAGGCCGCCGGACC